>JBJTAX010000194.1:0-2878 GCA_046091055.1 Verrucomicrobiota bacterium
ATCCACGCCTTACCGCCCGGTCGAAGAAGTCGTGGCCTTCTGGGCCCAGGCCAACCGTTGCGCCGCCGCGCCGAAGGTCGCCGTCGCCGGATCCGTCACGACCCGCTGCTACTCTCCCGAGGCCGGCGGCGCGCCGGTCGAATACGTCCTGGACGCCGAGGGCGGGCACGGCTGGCCCGGGGCGCCCTCCCGACGCTCCGCGACCATGCCCATCAAGTCGTTCACGGGCGCCGAGCGCGACTGGGCCTTCTTCAATGACAAGACGCGTCCGGCCAAGGCCGCTGGGCGTTGATTTCTGTTGCGCGGCAAGTCAGCGCTTGGCCGGCAGCACGCCGATCTGGGTGAGCCAGGCCTGGCATTTATCGGGCCAGGCTTTGGCTTCTTTGTCGGAGCGGAGCCCGTGGCCGTGGCCGCCCGTGGCGCAGCGGAAGAAGGCGTGCTGAGGCGAGGCGGCCTTGAGGGCGGCGAAATATGCGTCGGTGCCGGCGATGAACTTCTTGTCGTCCACGGCCTGCGCGATGAAGGTCGGCACGGTCTTGGCGTCCACCTGCGGCACCATGCCCTCATCGAGGTAGGCGGGATAGCCGAGGATGGCGAAATCGGGGCGCAGGGGCTGGTCATCGGCGGCGTCGACGCGCGGATAGGTCGCGGGGCCCGCGAAGACGCTGAGCCGGGCGGAAAGGTGGCCGCCGGCCGAGAAACCCATGACGCCGACGCGGTCCTTGGCGATGTTCCACTCGGCGGCGCGATGCCGGACGATCCGGACGGCGCGCTGGATATCCTGGAAAGCGCCTTCACGATTCGCCGGCACGCGATACTTGAGCACCACGCCGGTGATGCCGAGGGTGTTCAGCCAAGCCGCGACCTCCGTGCCTTCCTTGTCGTAGGCCAGGATGGTATAACCGCCGCCGGGGCAGATGATTACCGCGGGGGAAGGCTTAGCGGCTTCCGCCGGATAGACGGTGAAGCTCGGTTCGCTGATGGCGGTCAGGCGGAGGACGTTGTCGCCGCGGGAGGGCAGCGCCTTCTCCGGGCCTTGGGTCGTCGGCGCCGGCACGCCGTCCTTGGGCCAGAGCGAGACGACGATGCCCGGCCTTTTAGGTTCGGGCTTAGCCGTTTTCGCCGATAAGGAGCAGGCGGCGCAGATCAGGGCGAAGGACGTGATGAGGGGGCGGAGCATGGAGGCGGGGCAGGACATATGAAACGCCGACCTCTCCCGGTCCTCCAGCGTAATTTGCGACGGCCGTGCCGCCGGGGACTCCGAACCGCAGTCAGCAGCAGCTCCGACCTTTGCTTTGGTGCGCCGGCGCAGCGAGGTCGACGAGGCGGGCAAGGGCGGGGGGCAGTGTCGTTCGGCGATAATGGCACCAGCGGCCTTCTTTGCGGCAGGTCACCAGGCCGTATTTGCGGAGCATGGCCAAGTGGCGCGAGACCGTGGGCTGGTCGCGCCCGACTTCGGCCTGCAGGTCGCAGACGCATACTTCCTCCCGGCCGATGCGGGCGAGGAGCTTGAGGCGCGTCGGATCGGAGAGGCCGAGACAGATCGTTTCGACGGCGGGAGAGGAGGGTGCCTGCTTGACTCCGGGCATGCGGCAATCAACACATATGTATAAGCATATGCAATTCCTAAAGCCCGCTCCGATGTCCTTCGGAGATTTTCGACAGGCGCTGGCCGCGAGCCCCCAGCTCCGCCTGCGTTTCCGCCTGCCGACGGGAGGCCTCACGCCCATCCACCTGCACCTCACCGAAGTGGCCCGGGTCGAGAAGCATTGGGCGACTTCATCGACTTTCTTCGCGATTCCGGCGGCCACGCTCGCCCGCGGGCTCACCGACACATTCGTGGGACTGCGACCGGCGGACATCGCCCCATTCCTGCTGGCTCAGTTGGCGGCCCTTGGCATCGCCCTGCTCGTCGGTAGGTGGCTACGCCGTTGATCTGAACGGGCCCGTGCTCAGGGCTTCAGGTAGCGCTGGGCGAGTTCGATCCACAGCGGGATACCCACGAGCAGGTTCAGCGGGAAGTTGATCGTGAGAGAGAGCCCGAAATACAAGGACGGGTTGGCTTCCGGCACCGTGAGTCGGAGCACGGCCGGACGGCGATGAACGATGAGCTGGCGGCGAGCGTCATCAGCAGGGCGCCTTCGCCCGCGGTGATGGAGAACCAGCGGCTGAAGAGCAGGGCGATCGCGGCGTGGGCGAAAGGGGAGATCGCCGCATAGGCGAGGACCGGAGCTTGGCCCCAGGAAACCTTGCTGAGGTTGCGGGCGACCATCAGGCCCATGTCCAGGAGGAACAATGCCAGGATGCACTTGAAGAGGTCCAGGAACACCGGCTGCAGCACGGCCTTGCCCGGTTCGGCGGAGACGTACCCGATCACCATCGAACCCAGCAGCAGGATCTGGGTGCCGTCGGTGAGCGACTCATGCAGGATCTTGCCGGGCTTGATGCCGCTGGAGGCCGCCTCCCCGGACTGGTTGGGGAGGAAGCCGGCGGCGATCACCGCCAGGATGATGGCGGGGGATTCCATGATCGCCATCGCGGCGGACATGTGGCCGCCGAAGGCGAGTCCGGGGTCCTCCATGCGCTGAGTCGCGGCGATGAAGGCCACGGCGCTGACCGAGCCGAAGCTCGCCGCGACGCCGACGGCGGCGAAAGGCGGCAGGAACTTACGGAGGGGGAAATAGCCGAGGAGGGGGATGAGCGTCGCCAGGAGGATGGCGCAGCCCAGGTCGGTGAGGACGCTTTGGTCGAAACCCGATTTGGCCAAGGCGAAGCCCCCCTTGAGGCCGAGCGAAATGAGGAGCATCTGACAGAGCATCCGGGACGCCTGGGCTGGGATTTCGAGATTCGAACGGACGAAGCCGGCGAACATACCGAA
>JBJTAX010000195.1:0-4928 GCA_046091055.1 Verrucomicrobiota bacterium
GCTTTCCTCCGCGCCAAGGGCGGCGAGATGAAGAGCGAAGCCTATATCCCGATGTCCGTCGGCAACCTGATCCGCGCCGGCCAGGCGACCTGCCAGGTCCTGCGCACCGACTCCGCCTGGTTCGGCGTCACCTATCGCGAAGACAAGCCGGTCGTGCAGGCCAGCATCCTCCGCCAGGTGCAGTCGGGCGCCGATCCGGCCTCGCTCTGGTCCTGAGATGGCCGCCACCGCCGCCGAAGCCTTGGTCGTCGCTTCCGAATTCGCCTTCGGCGGACAGGTCGCCACGCTCACCCCTTACGGCAGCGGCCACATCAACGATACGTTCCTGGTCACGACAGCGCTTCCGGCCGGCCAGCGGCGGTTCGTCCTGCAGAGGATCAACCATCAGGTCTTCAGGCAGCCGGACCTGCTCATGGAGAACGTGGAGCGGGTCTGTGCCCACGCCCAATCCAAGCTCCGCGCCGCCGGCGCGCCGGACGCCCATCGTCGGGCCCTCCGGCTGATCCCCACGCGCGGAGGCAAAGCCTGGCAGGTCGACCAAGCTGGCAACCGCTGGCGTTGCTACGATTTCATCGAAGGCGCGACCGGGCACGACGTGGTGCGCTCTCCCGCCCAAGCCGAAGCGGCCGCACAGGCCTTCGGCGCCTTCCAATCCTTGCTCGCCGACCTGCCCGGAGGCCGCCTGCACGAGACCATCCCCGACTTCCACCACACGCCAGCCCGCTTCGCCCGGTTCCGCCAGGCGCTCGCCAAGGACGCCCACGGCCGCGCCGCGGCCGCCGGGCCGGAGATCGCGTTCGCCCTCGCCCGCGCCGACGAGGTCGCCGTGGTGACCGACGGCCTGCGCGACGGACGCCTGCCGGAACGCGTGACGCACAACGACACGAAGCTGAACAACGTGCTGCTCGACGACGCGACCCAGGAAGGCGTGTGCGTCATCGACCTCGACACTGTCATGCCCGGTTCGGTGCTCTATGATTTCGGCGACCTCGTGCGCACTTCCACCTCGCCCGCGGCCGAGGACGAGACAGATTTGTCTACGGTGACCATGCAGTTCCCGATGTTCGCGGCCTTGGTCCGCGGCTACCTTGAATCGACCCGGGGCTTCCTGACGCCGGCCGAAAAGTCGCTGCTGCCCTTCGCCGGCAAGCTGATCACGTTCGAAATCGGGCTGCGCTTCCTGACCGACTGGCTCGAAGGCGACACGTACTTCAAGGTCAGGCGCCCCGGACACAACCTCGACCGGACGCGCACGCAGTTCAAGCTGGTCGCCTCCATCGAATCCCAGCTGCCCGCGATGCAGGCCCTGGTCGACCACTCATGAGCCGGCGCGTCCTCATCACCGGCGGCGCCGGCTTCATCGGCTCCCACCTGGTCCGGCACTTCGCCGGCGAGGCCGAGGTCACCGTGCTCGACGACCTCCGGAGCGGCTACGAACGCAACCTTGCGGGCGTCCCCTGTCGTTTCCTGCGCGGCTCGATCCTCGACGAGACCGCCCTGCTGGCGGCCGCCGAGGGCGCGGACGAAATCTATCACCTGGCGGCGATGATCTCGGTGCCCGAATCGGTCGACCGGCCGGCGGAATGCGCCTTGCTGAACACCGAGGGCACCCGCCGCGTCCTCGCCGCCGCCCGACTGGGCGGCGCCCGCAAGGTCGTGCTGGCGTCCTCCGCCGCCATCTATGGCGACAACCCGACGGTCCCGAAGGTCGAGACCATGCCGCCCGAACCGAAATCCCCGTACGCCGAGACCAAGCTCGCCGGGGAAGAGCTGCTGGAGGAATACCGTCGTTCCCACGGCCTCGGCACGACCTCCTTACGCTTCTTCAACGTCTTCGGTCCCCGACAGGACCCGCGCTCGGCCTACGCCGCGGCCGTGCCGATCTTCATCGCGAAGGCCCTGCGGGGGGAACCGATCGGCATCCACGGAGACGGCGGTCAGACGCGGGATTTCATCCATGTGACGGACATCGTCGGCGCGCTCGCCTACGCCGGCGCGTCCCGGGAGATGGCAGGCACCTACAACGTGGGCTACGGCGCCAGCCAGTCGATCCTTGGGCTCGCCCGCGAGGTCATCCGGCTCACCGGGTCCCGCTCGACGATCGAACACCTGCCGCCGCGCGCCGGCGACGTGCGCCACTCGCTGGCTTCGACCGAAAGACTGCTCGCGGCCGGCTGGCGGCCGCGCTCCTCGGTGCACGCCGGGCTCGCGGAGACCGTCGAGCATTACCGTCAGTTCAAGGCGTGACGACCAGCGTCGTCCGGAGGAGTTCTTCCTCGCCGTCGTTCAGGTTGATCCAGAGATCGTAGGTGCCGGGCGCCGGAAGGCGGAGGCGGAAAGCCAGCGTGGGATTATCCGCATACTCGCCGCCCTCGAGCGTAGGATGCATGTGCGCGTAACCGGCTTCCGGCTTGTCCGCCGAGAAGACCACGGCGTGGCCGAGGGCGCCCATGATCGGTCTCAGCCTGAGGGCGCCGCCCCGGCGGCCGGCGATCCGGACGCGGATCATGGCGGTTTCTCCCGCGCGGAGCGACGAGGCCTCCACCGAGACGATGCGGTTACGGAGCGGAGTCGGGACGGCGGGGCCGGCTGGGCCGGCCGGTATCAGGAGCTGCGCCAGCATGACGCGTCCGGTGCGCACGTCGGCGAAATCAAGGTAGGCCTCGAGCGTCGAACCGCGCAGGGCCGCAGGGATGACGAAACGCCAGGAACCGTCGTCGGTCGGCTCAGGATGGACGTGGGCGTACGAACGGTCGCCGGACGCGCGTCGCAGATGCAGGTGGACCTTGCGGGTATGCGACACGGCGACCTCATGCGCATAATAAGGGTGTCCGTCGTCCTTCGTCAGGCGCAGCTCGGCGGTAGCGCCGTCGGACGACAATGTCACCGCCGGCCGGACGGGGAAGCGCAAGGCGTCCGGAGGATAGAAGTTCGCCTCTTCGTTGACCCCGCAGAATTCGACGCCGTCCACGACCACGGGCTCGTGATCGGCGTGCAGGAAGGCGCTTTGGGTATCCGGCAGCGAACGGAGGCCGGCGTAGCCGGCGACGGCCAAGGCGCTGATGAGCGCCGTCTGTCGGAGCGGCGTCATCGGGCCTGCGCTCCGGCCAGCGCCCGGAGCCTGGCCGCGATCTCGTCCGGGTCGAAGGAGGGACCTTCGTTGCGGGAGACGATGCGCCCTTCGGGGGAGATCAGGATGAGGGCGGCGTTATGGACGATCGTGCCGTCGTCGCGCAGGGTCTGGATGCCGTAGTGGCGCATCAGGTCCTTGATCTGACCGGCGTCGCCGGTGAGGAAACGATGTCGGTCGTGATCGACGCCGTAGCCGTCGGCGTAGGCTCGGAGCTGGCCGGGAGTGTCGGTTTCCGGATCGAAGGTGATCGTGACTAGCCGGATGCCGGCGGCCGCGGGATCCTTGGCGAGCTGATCACCCAAGGATTTCATGCAGGCCGTCGAGGCCGGGCACATGCGGGCGACGCGACAGCTGGTGAAGATGAAAGTCAACGCGACGGCATGACCGAGGAGGTCCTTCTTCATCACCAAACGTCCGGCCTGATCCCAGAGCGCCATGTTCGGCATCAGCTCGTTGGGCATCCGCGTGACCAGGCGGCCTTTATCGACGGTCTCACGGCGTAGCACGTCGGTGACTTCGGCGACCCGCCGGAGTTCCTCGGGGTCGGCCGAGACGATGCCACGGGCCACGGTCTCGTTGCCTTCTGTCACGGCGTCATAGCGGACCAAGCGACCCGCCCAGCCCACCTTGCGGTCGCCCTCGGAGAAGCGACGCAGGAAGTTCGTCGAACCATCCGCGTGCACGATCTTCGCCCATCCGTCCGCGGTGACGGAGACCACCTTCCCGGTCTCGGTGGCGGCGGAAAGACCGGCCACGGCCAGGAGAAAGGTGCAGAAGTGATTCATGTTCAGAGATGTTCTCCGGAAGGACCAAGGAGCAGCTCAATCATGCCATGTCGAACGCCGTAGTGCGAAAGATGGAAAGCTTCCGCCCCCGTCAGGTCCGCCAGCACGCAAAGGGTGATCAAGGCCGCGGGCATGATGTCGGCACGATCCGCCGGGATGCCGGGGATGGCCCGGCGCCCGGCCAGGTCAGTCGCGCACATCCGATCGCGCAGTTCGCGGATACGTAGCAAGGGCAGTCGTGCGCCGACCGGAGCGTCGCCCGAGGCTTCATGGTGCAGGGCCACCGCGGCGTAGACGCCGCCGGCGCCGACGACCAGGAACTTCTCCGCCGCGCCCGCCGGTACGACCGTCTGGAGAGAAGCAAGGAGATGGGTCCGGATGGAAAGCTGGTCGAGCTCGTCGACCGGACCGTTACCACCACGCAGGAAACCATGGGTCAGACGGACCGAGCCCAAGGGAAAGCTGCGCGCGAGCACGCAACGCTGGCCGCGCAGGACGGAAACCTCGAGGCTACCGCCGCCGAGGTCGAAGGAAAGGATGTCGGCGTAGTCCTGGTAAGCCGGATCGGAGCGGACGCCGGCCGCGGCGAGGCGTGCCTCAACTTCGCCGGAGACGATGGTCAGCGGCACGCCGGTCGCCGCTTCGACCAGGCGGGCGAACTCCTGTCGGCTGACGGATTCGCGCACGGCGCTGGTGGCGAGCACGCAGCAACGGGTCGCCCCGAGCGAACGCGCGAAGGCCAGTAGGCGACCGATGGCCGCGACGGCTTCGGCGCGCGCTTCCGGCGAGAAGGGTTCGGCCGGTCCGCCCTCCGGCTGGAGACGGACGGGTTCGGATCTGCGACCGAGTCCCCGGCGGCCCCCGCCCGCGACGACCGCGACCTTGATCGAATTGGAACCGACGTCGACGACGGCGAGGACGGACATGATCAGAAGAGGTATGGGGCCTTGAGGCCGCCGTAGAAATGGAAACCGGCCTGCGTCTAGCCGCAGGACGGTTTCCATTTCTAC
>JBJTAX010000196.1:0-3708 GCA_046091055.1 Verrucomicrobiota bacterium
GCGCGGCGGCCTTGGGGGCCGGGGCGGCGGCAGGGTCGGGGGCGGCTTCGCCCTTCTTGCCGATGGCGCAGATCGGGGCGCCGACGGGGAGCTGCGAGCCGGCCGGGGCGTAGATCTTGAGGATAGTGCCCGGGACGGTGCAGGAGAGTTCCATCGTGGCCTTGTCGGTCTCGACTTCGCCCAGGATGTCGCCGAAGGCCACGGTCTGGCCTTCCTTGATGTTCCATTTCACCAAAGTCCCCACCGACATCGTGTCGGAGAGCTTCGGCATATCGATAATTTCAGCCATCGGATTGGAGAGGGTGGGGGCTCAGGCGAGGACCTTGAGGGCTTCGCGGACGACGCGGTTCACGTCGGGGAGCTGCTGGTCTTCGAGGCGCTTGCAGTAGATCTGCGGGGCGTCGATCGAGGACACGCGGTGGATCGGGGCGTCGAGCTCGTCGAACGCCTTCGACTGGATGAGGTAGGCCACCTGGGCGTCGACGCCGCAGAAGGGCTTGTTCTCCTCGACCAGCAGGACGCGGTGCGTCTTGCGGACGGAGGCGAGGATGGTCTCCTCGTCGAGCGGGCGGATGGAGCGGAGGTCGACGACCTCGACGCTGACGCCGTGCTCCTTCTCGAGGACTTCGGCGGCCTTGAGGCTCGTGATCACGGCGCGGCCGTGGGCGACGATGGTGAGGTCGGTGCCTTCGCGCTTCACGTCGGCGACGCCGAGGGGCACGATGTAGTCTTCGTCCGGCACCTCGCCCTTGTCGTTGTAAAGGATGGTGTTCTCCATCACGTAGACCGGGTCGTTGTCGCGGATGGCCGCCTTGAGCAGGCCCTTCGCGTCATACGGGGTGGCCGGGCAGACGACCTTGATGCCCGGGTGGGAGGCGAGGATGGCCTCGGGCGTGTGGGAGTGGGTGGCGCCGACGTTGGTGCCGCCGTTGGCCGGGCCGCGGTTGACGATCGGGCAGTTGAGCAGGCCGCCGGACATGTAGCGGATGTTGCCGGCGTTGTTCACGATCTGGTCGAACGCGACGTACGAGAAGGACCAGAACATCAGCTCCATCACCGGGCGGATGCCGAGCATGGAGGCGCCGATGCCGAGGCCGATGAAGCCGGCTTCGGAGATCGGGGTGTCGACGACGCGCTTCGGTCCGAACTCCTTGAGGAGACCTTCGGTCACCTTATAGGCGCCGTTGAACTGGGCGACTTCTTCGCCCATGAGGACGACCTTGTCGTCGCGCTTGAGTTCTTCGCGCATCGCGGCGCGGAGCGCTTCGCGGTAGGAGATGACAGCCATGACAGTAGGTGCGAAGAAGGATTATTCGAAGATGATGGTGCCGCGGCTGGTCGTGGCCGGACCGCGGTTGTCCTCTTCCCAGTAGATGTGCTTGGTGATGTCGGCGACGGCGGGGTCCGGCGACTCGTCGGCGAAGACGGCGGCCTTGTCGGCCTCGGCCATCGCGGCGTCGTTGATCTCCTGGGAAAGCGCCGGAGTGAGCACCTTCTCGCGCAGGAGTTCCTGTTCGAAGGCGAGGACCGGGTCCTTCTTGTCGCGGTATTCCTTGATCTCCTCCTTGTCGCGGTACGTCTTGTCCGGGTCGGCCATGGAGTGGCCGAAGTAACGGTAGGTGAAGATCTCGAGGACGGTCGGCTTGGACTCTTCGTGGGCGCGTTTGAGGGCGATCGCGGTCTTGGCGCGGACTTCATAGACGTCGTGGCCGTTGATGACGTCCCAGGCCATGCCGTAGCCTTCGGCGCGCTTGGCAAGGCAGCCGGGGTGGGCGGAGGAGCGCTCCTGGGAAGTGCCCATGGAGTAGCCGTTGTTCTCGATGACGAAGATCATCGGCAGGTCCCAGAGGGCCGCCAGGTTGTAGGCCTCGTGGACCGCGCCTTGGTTGACGGCGCCGTCGCCCATGTAGGCGAGGCAGCTGCCCTTCAGGCCCATGTACTTGACGGCATAGGCGAGGCCGGTGCCGAGCGGGGCCTGGCCGCCGACGATGCCGTGGCCGCCCCAATAGTTCTTATCGGGGGCGAAATAGTGCATCGAACCGCCCTTGCCCTGGGAGCAGCCGGTGACGCGGCCGGTCAGTTCGGCCATGCACTCGTTCATGCCCATGCCGACCATCAGGCCGTGGCCGTGGTCGCGGTAGCCCGTGATGATATGGTCGTGCTTGCCGAGCAGGGAGATCGTCCCGGCGGCGACGGCCTCCTGGCCGACGTAAAGGTGGAGGAATCCCCCGATCTTGCCCTGCTGGTAGATGCGGATGCAACGCTGCTCGAAATGGCGGATACGGGCCATTTTAGTGTAAAGGGCGATTTTCTCGGCCTTGGACAACGAGGCGTTGACCGGATCTTTGGCGTATTCCGAAGGGCCGGCGGGGCGCTTCAGGGATTCCGGATGGGTGAGGACGGCGGGCTTGGCCACGGTGGTTGGTTCGGGACGATTGGAGGGGACTGTCGGGGAAGGTCAAGCGTCCCCTCCCTTAGGGTCAATTTGCCTTGACCCGCCTTGCGGCGACCCTCCCTTTTCCCCTATCTTGTGGTTCAGTCCCAGGATCACCCCTTACCTATGGAAGAAACCCCCGAGGCTTCGGCCCGCGAATTCACCGTCCAGAACCGCATGGGCATCCACACCCGTCCGGCCGCCCAGATCGTCCGGCTCGCCAACCGGTATCCTGACGTCGAGATCACGGTCTCCAAGGATGACGAGTCGGTGAACGGGAAAAGCATCATGGGCCTCATGATGCTGGCGGCCGGCCAGGGGTCGAAGCTGCGTTTCTCCGTCCGGGGCAATGACGGCGCCGCCCTTCTGGCCGAAATGGATGCCTTGTTCGCGCGCAAGTTCGACGAATCCTGACCGGCTGATGAGCTTCCTCCTCGCCTCCCTTTTCATCCTGGCCGCCGGCGAGCCCGCCCCTCCTCCGCCCATCGCCGACGCCGAAGTCATCGGTTACCTCAAGCCCGTGGAAGCGGCCGAATGGCATAACGCCGTCCGCTTGAACGCCGAGGGCGAGAAGCGCCGCGGGCAAGGCGAGAGCATCATGAAGACCAGCCTCGCCGCCTCCGCCGCGAGCCGCGTGGCGCAGAACGGCCTGCTCGCCGAGACGCCCGAGCAGATCAAGTCCCGCGCCCAGAAGATCATCGACCAGGGGAATCTCCAGATCCGGCAGGTCGCGCCTTCGCTCGCCCGACTCCGGGCGGTGGCGGCCGCCCGCGCCGCCGAGAAGACCAAGCCTGTGCAGCTCGTCCTCCGCCCGCCCTCGGTCTCCGTGGCCGATGGCGTCGTCCAAGGCGTGGCCCGCCTGCGGCATCAGTCGGCCCAGCTCGGGTTCGCCCAGGTCCATATCATCGGCGCCATCAGCCTTTCCGCCGCCGGCTCCTTGGATCGGCAGGCCGCCTTGGGCGCGCAGATGCGCGCCGTCTGGGCCAAGGCCGACGACCGCTCGCTGGCGTCCCCGCCGCCCGAAGGCTATGCCCTGGTGCCCGCGGCCGCGCCCGGCGTCGTGCCCGCCTTGTCCCCGGGTCTGACCGCGGCTTCGGCTCCGCGACAGGCCGCGGTCGTCTGGGCGGAGCTTTACGGCCTCACCCCCGACGGCTCCCAAGGCCTTTTGTTCCTGCGGCTCGCCGACGCCCACAGCTTCCGCATCCTCGCTTCCGAAGCGGCGTGCCCCGACCTCCGCGCCGGCGCCGCCCCCGTGGCGGCCTGCGAGATTGTGT
>JBJTAX010000197.1:0-4151 GCA_046091055.1 Verrucomicrobiota bacterium
CTTCGGCGCCGACGCGCCTAAGGCCAAAGCTCCCACCGCCGCGAAGCCGCCGGAGCCGCCGGTCTATCTGACGGAAGCCGAAGCGGTCGCGGCCGGCGAAGACCCTCGCCTGCAAGGCGAATTCGCCCACGCCAAGATGGGCGCCAACGTCATCGCCCTCGGCAAAGGCGAATACCGACTCATCCTTTTCAAGGGCGGCCTGCCCGGCGCCGGCTGGGACGGCACCCCGAAGATCGAAGTCGAAGGCAAGCGCGACGGCGAAGGCGTCCTCTTCCAGGACAGCATCGATTCCGCGACGCTCACCGACGGCGTCCTGAAGATCAAGAGCATGCCGGTCGCCCTCAAGCGTACCATCCGACACAGCCCGACCGAAGGCCTCGCCGCCCCGAAGGGCGCCGTCGTCCTCTTCGATGGCAAGAGCGCCGACGCCTTCGTCGACGGCAAGATCGACCCGCGCGGCTTCCTCGAAGCCAACACGAAGACCAAGCAGGCCTTCACCGATTTCAAGCTGCACCTCGAATTCTTCCTGCCGTTCAAGCCGCTCGGCCGCGGCCAGGGTCGCGCCAACAGCGGTCTCTACCTGCAGCACCGCTATGAAGTCCAGGTCCTCGACAGCTTCGGCCTCAAGGGTCTCGATAACGAGTGCGGCGGCATCTATAAGAACGCCGCCCCCAAGGTGAACATGTGCTTCCCGCCCCTGCAGTGGCAGACCTACGACGTCGAGTTCACCGCCGCCAAGTTCGATGCCGACGGCAAGAAGACCGCCAACGCGGTCGTGACCGTCGTCCACAACGGCGTGACCGTCCACGACGCCCTAGAGCTCAAGGGCGTGACCCCCGGCGGCGCCTTCAAGGCCGAAGTCCCCGCCCCCGGCCCCTTCTACCTTCAGGGCCACGGCAACCCCGTCGTCTACCGCAACGTCTGGGTGGTGGGGAAGTAAGCGAGGACAAGAGGGCCCGAGGGCCTGAGGACAAGAGCAGTGCAGGTGTCATTATCCGCTCAAAGATTATCCATTATCGAGGGAGGTAATCCATGGGTCTTGCTAGCCCTAGCCCAAGCCCTATCTCTAGCCCTAAATGCGTCTCTTCCTGCTCCTGCTCGCGTCTTCCCTCTTCGCGGCTGAACATAAGATCAAGCCGGGCGACGACCCTCAGGCCGTCATGGACGCGGCCGCGCCCGGCGACAAGCTGACCTTCCTGCCGGGCCTCCATCAACACGGACTGAAGAAGCATCGCTCGATTCTCTACGTCGACAAGTCCGTCGAGATAGAGCTCATGGCGGGCGCGACGCTCAAACTGGCCGACGGGGTCTGCAAGAAGGAGAGCGTCGGCGAAATCACGACCGACCAGGACGCGGGCAAGAAGCTCGACGACCTCGAGATTGGCGGGGCCTTCGACCTGAAGAAGACCAGCGTCGAAGGCGCCGAACTCTTCGGCAGCACGGTCTACACGGTCATCGTCACCGGCGGCAAGAACGGCGCCCCGGACACCATCGCCTGGGGCGACGGCAAACTCTTCGACACGCCGCACAAGGGCATCGCCATCACGGGTGATTGGCAGGAACTCAGCCATGGCGTGAAGATCCGTTTCGCGAACAAGACCGGCCACGGCGCCCGCAGCCTCTGGTTCGTGTCCTACGACGCCCAGGAGGCCTACGGCATCCGCATCGGCCACGGCCGCCAGGCCGAGCCGATCTCCGGCGTCCGCATCACCGGCAAGGGCACCATCGACCTCAACGCGACCCACAACGACCAGCCCAGCGGTCTGGTGAAGAACATCAACGCCTGCGTGCTCATCCATGGGCGCGTCCGCAACGTGCTCGTCGAAGGCATCACCATGACCGACACCATGCGGGCGGTCATGATGTACGGCGAGCACACCGGTAAGTTCCTCCCGGGCGGCAAGGTCGGGCCGGGCGAGTCGTTCGACGCCGAGAACATCACGGTGCAGTTCACCCGCACGATCAATCCGAACGGCCACGGCACCCTCATGGGTCATCCCTCCTTCCGCGGCCGCCTGCGCAATGTCCGCTGTAACTACAACACCTTCGAGACCAAGAACACGACCATCGAGCCCAATTTCAACTTGGACGGCTACGAAGTCATCGGCAACGTCATCAAGAGCGACGGCCCGGCCATCCACTGCTGGCGCCACTCGAAGAACGGGGTCATCGCCGACAACCTGCGCATCGGCGACGTGAGCTTCCGCAAGGCCGTCGACGCCAGCGCCCCGGCCGGATGGGAACAGCCGATGCCGCCGGTCATGAGGAACAACCGCAACTTGCTCGGCGACCGAGCCCAAGGCCCGCAGACGAGCCTCGACCCGAAGCCCTTCGGACGCCGCCTGCTCGTCAGCGACTACGTCGGCAACAAAGTCGCGATCGTCGCCGCGGACGGACGCGTCGAATGGTCGACCCCGGCCGAGAAGCCGCAGGATTCCTGGCTGTTGCCCAACGGCAACGTGCTCTTCAGCCACGTCAAAGGCGCCAAGGAAGTGAAGCCAGACCAGTCCGTCGCCTGGGAGTACGTCGCCGACCCGAAGACCGAGATCCAGGGCTGCCAGCCGCTTCCAGACGGACGTGTCCTCGTGGTCGAATGCGGCCCGGGCCGCCTGCGCGCGATCGGCCGCGACGGCAAGATCGCCAAGGCGATCAAATTGGCGCTGTCCCCGACCATCCGCACCCACGAGCAGATGCGCGGCTGCCGCAAGACGGCCGACGGACGCTATCTCGTGAGCGCCAAGGGCGACCGTGCGGTGCTCGAACTTTCCGCCGACGGCAAGTTGCTGCGCAAGCAGCCGGTCAACGGGGACGTCCACGACGTCCGCGAGCTCGCCAACGGCCACTGGCTCGTCGCCCTCGGCGAAGGCGATGGGGTCGTCGAATATGACAAGTCAGGCAAGGTCGTCTGGAACATCGGCCGGAACGAAGTCACCGATAACCATCTCTATCTCGCCAGCTCGGTCGAGCGCCTGGCCAACGGCAACACCATCGTGATGAACTGGCTCGGCCACGGCCACCTCGGCGCCACCGCCCAGATCTTCGAGGTCGACGCCCAGAAGAAGCTCATCCGCCAGTTCACCGACCACCGTCAGTTCACCAGCATTAATCATATCCAGGTTTTGGAGTAAGCGGTTAGGAAAGACGCACTCGAGGGGAGACCGGAAACCGGAAGGCTTGCTGGGGGCCTGGGTAGGGACGGCTCTCTGAGCCGTCCGTTCGCCCACACTGACAGCCGTTCACCTCTAGCGGCGTGCTCGGAGAGCCCGCCCTACCTGCCGCCAACTTAAATACCCCGCAACCTCGGGAACACGGCGGTGTCATAATTACACCTTTGCATGCCTTCCTCCGTAGGCGATAACCGAGGCACCCCACCCCCTTGGCCCCAACGCGCACCATCCTGACCTGGTTTGGTCTTTCGCTGACCACCACCCTGGCCGCCGACCTCAAGCCGGCGGACGTGGAGTTCTTCGAGTCGAAGATCCGGCCGGTGCTCGTGGCGGAGTGCTACGAATGTCATGACGCCAAGAAGCAGAAAGGCGACCTGAGGCTCGATTACCGCGACGGCCTGCTCAAGGGCGGAGAGGAAGGCCCGTCCATCGTCCCGGGCGACGCGAAGATGAGCCTCCTCATCCAGTCCATGGCGCACACCCATGAGACGCTGGTGATGCCTAAGAAGCGACCGAAGCTGGATGCGCAGATCATCGCCGATTTCACCGAATGGGTGAACCGTGGCGCGCCCGACCCTCGCCTGAAAGCGCCGGAAGACTCCATCACCCCCGCTTGGTCCGACCTCCTGCAGGTCCGCCGGAACTGGTGGAGCTTCCAGCCGATCACCTCGCCCTCCGTGCCGGCCGGCAAGGCCGCGAGCCCGATCGACCGCTTCCTCAACGCAAAGATTGCCGCCGCCGGCATCACGCCCGCCGCTCCGGCCGACAAGGCCACCCTCCTCCGTCGCGCGACCTAGGTGCGGACCGGCCTGCCGCCCTCGCCGAAGGAGATCGCGGCCTTCGAAGCCGACGCCTCGCCGGAAGCCTTCTCCAAGGTCGTCGACCGCCTGCTGGCTTCGCCCCGCTACGGCGAGCACTTCGCCCGCCACTGGATGGATCTCGTTCGCTACGCCGATACGCACGGAAGCGAAGGCGACCCCGCCA
>JBJTAX010000198.1:0-4350 GCA_046091055.1 Verrucomicrobiota bacterium
ATCTCCGCGGCGACCGCGCTCAGGCGCGGCTCTTCGCGACCTTGGCCTTCACCTTGCGGTGGGCGAGCGCGCGGAGGAGGCTGGCGAGCTTCGACTTCATCTCCTTGCGGTGGATGATCATGTCGATGAGGCCGCGCTTCAGCAGGAACTCCGAGGTCTGGAAGCCTTCGGGCAGGTCCTGGTTGGTCGTCTCCTTGATCACGCGGGCGCCAGCGAAGCCGATGAGCGCGCCGGGCTCGGCGACGATGACGTCACCGAGGGTCGCGTAGCTGGCCATGACGCCGGCCATCGTGGGATTGGTGAGGACGGCGATGTAAGGCAGGCCGGCCGCGCGGAGCTTCGCGAGGGCGGCGCTGGTCTTGGCCATCTGCATCAGGGAGAGGATGCCTTCCTGCATGCGGGCGCCGCCGGAGGCGCAGACGACGACGCACGGGCACTTCAGCTTGATCGCGCGCTCGATGGCGCGGGTGCCCTTCTCGCCGGCGACGGAGCCCATCGAGGCGCCCATGAACGAGAAGTCCATGATAGCGAGGGAGACCGGGAGGCCGTCCATGAGGCCGTGGCCGCAGACGACGGAGTCGCGCAGGCCGGACTTCTTCTGGTGCTGGGCGACACGCTCGGGGTAGGAACCGCCGGCGGTGAACTTGAGGGGGTCCTTGGAGGCGAGCTTCTGGTCGGTCTCCTTCCAGGTGCCGTCGTCGATCAGGAGGGCGATGCGGCGCTTGGTCGTCAGGCGGTCATGGTAGCCGCTGACGGGGAACACGTTCCAGTTGGCTTCGAGGTCCTTGGTATAGACCATCTCGCCCGTCTGGGGGCACTTGGTCCAGAGACCCGCCGGGATATCCTTCTTCTTCGGAGTCGGGGTGTGCGTGCGCTTACGGAATACAGCCATGGTGAATGCCCGGAGATTGAAGCGTTCTCCGCGAAAGCGAAAGGGTAAACCTGCCCGGCAACCCTCGAAAACCAAGGGAAACAGGCGTTTAAACCGCCTGCGTCGGCTTAGCGCGGGCCCCGCTCGGTGCCGGCGAGACGCTCGAGGAGTTTCTCGTAGGCGTTCACGGCGCGCTCGGCCATGACGAGCTCGAAGTTCTCGTCCGGGGCGTGCAGGTGCGACTCGGGCGTGAATAGGCCGATCATGACCGAATCAAGGCCGGTCTCGCGACGGATGTCCCCGATGATAGGAACGCTGCCACCTTCGCGGAGATAGAGCGGGCGCTTGCCGAAGGCTTCACCGATGGCCTTGTCGGCCTCGCGGAAGGCCTTGGCGAGGACCGGATTCTGGCCGACGGGCGTGTTCGGGCGGTCAGGCGGACAGACGAAGTAGGCGGCGTTGCCCTGCATCTCCTGGATGTCGATGCGCACGCCCTTCGGGGCGCGGGCGCGGAGGGCCGCGGCGACCTTGCGATGGATGTCGGCCGGATCCTGGCCTGGGACGAGGCGGCAGGTGATCTTGGCGAAGACCTTCGAGGGGATGACGGTCTTGGAGCCCTTGCCCTGGTAGCCGCCGCCGATGCCGTTGAACTCGAGCGTCGGCGCGAAGCGGACGGCCTCGAGGCCGTCGAGGCCGGGAGCGGGGTGCAGCTCGTCGACGCCGAGGGCGCGGCGGGAGCCGTCCTCGGAGAGCGGCAGCTTGCGGAGCTCTTCGCGCTCCCAGCGGGTCGGCTGTTCGACGCGGTCGTTGAAGCCTTCGACGGTCACCGCGTTGTCGGCGTCGTGGAGCGAGGCGCAGAGCTCGGCCAGCGCCTGGATGGGATTATAGACCGCGCCGCCGTGCAGGCCGGAGTGCAGGTCGGACCGCGGGCCGGTCAGGCCGACCTCAAGGCCGACGATGCCGCGCAGGGCCGTCGTGATGACGATCTGATCGGAGGACGGCGAAGCGGTGTCGGAGAGGACGACGCAGTCCGCCTCGGACAGCTCCGCCTTATGGTTGTGGAGGAATTCGGGGAAACTCGGGGAGCCGATCTCTTCTTCGCCTTCGATGAGGAAGGTGATGCGCAAGGGCAGGTTCGGACAGCGCTTCAGGAGGCGGGTGAGCGCGGCGACGGCGACCAAGTGCGGGCCCTTGTTATCGGCGGTGCCGCGGCCGGAGATCTTGCCGTCGCGCACGACCGGCTCGAAGGCGGGCGAGGTCCAGAGGTTCAACGGGTCGGCCGGCTGGACGTCATAGTGGCCGTAGAGGACGATGTGGGGCCACTCCTTCGGGCCGCGGCGACGGCCAAGCACGATCGGATGGAGGGGCGTCGGGACGACTTCGACCTCGAGGCCGGCCTGCTTGAGCAGCCCGTAGATATGCTCCCGGGCGCCGTCCATCCCCGCCTTGAAAGCCGGGTCGGTGGACACGCTGGCATGCTTCACGTAATCGGTCAGTTCACGGACGAGATCCATGGCGGGAAGTAAGGAGGGAAAGAGGCGGAGAGCAAGAGAGAGGCGGGCCGAGGCCGTGCAAAGGTGCAAATGCGGCGGTGCCGCGTGCAAAAGTGCAAAGGTGAGACGTAAGTCAGGGGTAGGGATAGGGGTAGGAGATAACATTCAGGTCTCGGGTCTCGGCAGTCGGGCGCCAGGTACGGGTACTCAGGTTCGGGTACAGGTTCAGGACCTGAATTTTGCCCGTACCCGCACCTGCACCTGATAACCCGCACCAGATACCTGAGGGCCGAGACCTGGGACCTGAAAATGTCTTCACATTAGCACCTTTGCACAGGCCGAAGGCCGCTTTGCGCTTTTGCACATCGGACGGCTCGGAGAGCCGTCCCTACCCATTGCCTCTCTAGTCCTCCGGACCTCGAGTCCTCTCTTTTTCCTTCCCCCTCCCCTCCCCCTTGGGAAGAGTGAAGCCATGTCCCCCGCGGAACAGTTGAAGGTCATGAAATCCCGCACCGAGAAGTTCATCGGTGAGGCGGAGATCCTCAAGCGCCTCGAAGCCGGCAAGACCCTGCGCGTCAAGCTCGGAGTCGACCCGACCCGACCCGACCTGACCTTCGGCCACATGGTCGTCTTCAACAAGCTCCGCCAGTTCCAGGAGCTCGGCCACCAGGCCGTCCTCATCATCGGCGACTACACCACGCGCATCGGCGACCCCACCGGCAAGTCCGAGACGCGCCCCGTGCTGTCCGAGCAGGAGATCGAGGAGAACGCCAAGACCTACCTCGAGCAGGCCTTCAAGATCCTCGATCCCAAGAAGACCGAGGTCCGTCGCAACAGCGAGTGGTTCGGGAAGATGTCGTTCCTCGACGCCCTCCAGCTCAGCCGCCGCATGACCGTGGCGCAGATGCTCGCGCGCGATGACTTCGCCAAGCGCCACGCGTCCAACACGCCCATCTCGATCGTCGAGTTCCTCTACCCGCTCCTCCAGGGTTACGACTCCGTCATGCTCAAGGCCGACATCGAGATCGGCGGCGGCGACCAGCTCTTCAACATGCTCGTCGGCCGCGACCTGCAGGAACAGGACAAGCTAGCCCCGCAGGCCGTGCTCGGCATGCCCCTGCTCGTCGGCCTGGACGGCGAGAAGAAAATGTCGAAATCCCTCGGCAACTACATCGCCTTCAATCACGGCGCGAAGGACATGTTCGGTCGCATCATGTCGGTGCCCGACGCCACCATGTGGGTCTACTACGACCTCCTCCTGCTCTCGACGCCGGAAGAACTCGCCGCGCTCAAGGCCGGCCACCCGATGGAAGCCAAGAAGCAGCTCGCCACGCGCCTGACGGACAGGTTCCACGGCGCAGGCGCCGGCGCCAAGGAGCGCGCCGAGTTCGAGACCGTCTTCTCCAAGGGCGGCGTCCGCACCGACATGCCCGAGTTCGCCTGGGCCGCCGTCTCCGGCGGCGCGGCCGAGGTCAGCATCGTCGACCTCCTCGCCGCGACCAACCTCTTCCCTTCCAAGAAGGAGATCCGGCGCCTCATCGAAGGCGGCGCGGTCAAGCTCGGCGACGCCAAGGTCTCCGACCCGTCCCTGAAGATCCCGCCGCCCTCCGGCGAGCTAATCATCCAGGCCGGCAAACGCACCTTCGTGAAGGTCAAGTAAGGCCGTCCGGTCAGGCCGCCTTCTCGGCGCGGGCCTTGATGATCCGCAGGATGTAGGACTGCAGGTCGTTCATGAGCCACACGGTCCACCACTGGGAATAGAAGTTGAAGCCCGTCGAGAGGCGCTGATTGCTCGCGAGGTGCAGGACGACACGGTCCGGGCCGAGGTCTTCGATCCAATAGGAGCCGTGCAGGACGTCGAAATACGGCCCGCCGATGGTCACGTGTTCGTCGAAGGTCGTGGGCGGGATATTCTTCGTGTCGGCCTCGATCGAGAACGACAGGCGCTTGTTCTCCTCCCATTCGGTCACCTTCTCGACGAAGAGC
>JBJTAX010000199.1:0-2546 GCA_046091055.1 Verrucomicrobiota bacterium
GATGAGTTCGGCGGGGTTGCCGATGAACCATTGCGCGCCTTCATCCCCGTCGATCGTGAGCGCCGCGCTGTAGGCCGTGGGGAAATCCTCCGCGGTGGCGCCCTTGGCGCCTTCGGCCTTCGAGCCATAGGAGGCGAGGGCGACGTTCCGGGGCGTCGGCTCGGCGGTCCAGATCTCAAACTCGGAGATGCGTCCTCCGACGCCGCCATTCGGGCTGGCGGAGGTCGCGGACATGGTGAGCTTCACGTAACGGGCTTCGGTCGGTGCGATGGTTTCCTCGGTCAGCAGGGTGTCCGCCTTAGGGCGAGGATACTTGCGGGTGGCCAGCAGGGCCTTGGCCTTGGTTTCGACGGCCTTGGTCAGCGTCTCCTGTTCGGCGACTATCTGGGCGCGCTCCTTGTTCAACGGGCTCATGGCCGCATTGAAGGCTTGGGTCTGCTCTTTGGTCGCCAGCGGGCGTCGGCCGTGGACGACCCCTTCGAAGGCCGAGCGTATACGGTAATAGTCCTCGGTCGGGATGGGGTCGAACTTGTGGTGATGGCAACGGGCGCAGTTGATCGTGAGCCCGAGGAAGGCGCTGCCGGTCGCGGTGACCATGTCGTCGAGCGTGGCGGAGCGGATGACCTTCTTGGCCACGGGATCCTGGTTGCCGACGTCGTCGTAGGGGCCGGCGACCAGGAAGGCGCTGCCGACCTCGACGACCGGGTCGAACTTGCCGAGCACGTCGCCGGCGATGTGTTCCCGCATGAACTGGTCGAAGGGTTTGTCCTCGTTCAACGAGCGGATGACGTAGTCGCGGAAGGGATAGAGGTCATCGATGACGAAGTTGCGTTCGAAACCGTTGCTCTCGCCGAAGCGGACGACGTCGAGCCAATGGCGGCCCCAGTGCTCGCCGTAGCGGGGCGAAGCCAGTAGGCGGTCGACGAGCGCCTCGGTGGCCTTGCGGGCGTCAGCCTGATGGGCCGCGACGAACGCGTCGACCTCGGCTTGCGTGGGCGGCAGGCCGGTCAGGTCATAACTGAGACGACGGATCAGCGCCTGGTGCTGGGCCGGGGTGCTCCGGGTGAGCTTCTGTTCGGCCAGTTTGGCGTCGATGAAGCCGTCGATGTCGGCGTGCTTGAACTCCTTGGCCAGCGGCTGGAGGGACCACCAGGACTTATCGGCGCGCTTGACCTCGACGGTCGCCTGGTCGCGGGGGTCGACGGCGCCGGCCTTGATCCAGGCGGCGAAGTCGGCGATGAGCGCGTCGGGCAGCTTCGGCTTCTTGGGCGGCATCTCCATGTCCGGCTCGAGGTGACGCACATAGCGGAGGAACAGGCCCTCGTCGGGCTTCCCGGGAACGATGGTCGGGGTGCCGGCATCGCCGCCTTTCTGCCAGCCTGCCTTCGAGTCCAGGTAGAGGCCACCTTTGACCTTCTTGGCCTTGGCGCTGTGGCACTCGTAGCAGTGCTCGGCGAGGGCGGGCCGGATCTTCTGCTCGAAGAACGCCACGCTGCCGGGGTCGTCC
Source organism: Verrucomicrobiota bacterium (assembly GCA_046091055.1). Taxonomy (GTDB): domain Bacteria; phylum Verrucomicrobiota; class Verrucomicrobiia; order Opitutales; family UBA953; genus UBA953. The sequence continues at coordinate 1,508 of JBJTAX010000199.1, forward strand.
GCGGCGAAGGCGCGCCCGACCAAGAGCAGGACGAGGGCGAGGGTCAGGCGGTTCATGTGAGCACCGGCTTGATCACGTGGCCGTGCACGTCGGTGAAGCGACGGTTCACGCCGTTATGGTAATAGGTCAGTTTCTCGTGATCGAGGCCGAGGAGGTGGAGTACCGTCGCGTAGAAGTCGTAGCAGGTCGCGACGTCGGTGACGCTGCGTCGACCGAAGTCGTCGGTCGCCCCGTAGGACACGCCGCCCTTCACGCCCGCGCCCATCATCCAGGTCGTGTAAGCGTCCGGGTTATGGTCGCGTCCGGTCGTGCCGACCTGGTGGGTCGGCATGCGGCCGAACTCCGTGCACCAGATCACGAGCACGTCGTCCAGCATCCCGCGCTGCTTCAGGTCGGTGAGCAGGGCGGCGGTCGGCTGGTCGAAGATCGGGCAGTGCCGGTCGTAGTCGGCCTTGAGCGTACGGTGGGCGTCCCAGTTCAGCAGGCCGTCGACATTGCTCGCGCGGGAGGCGCAGTAAAGGCTGACGTAACGGACGCCCTGTTCGAGGTAGCGGCGGGTGAGCAGGCAGTTCTTGGCGTAGGCCGCCTTGAGCGGGTTGGCGTCATTCGTCCCGTAGAGCGCGTGGACGTGCTCCGGCTCACGGGAGAGGTCGCTGACTTCCGGGGCGGAGAGCTGCATCTTCGCGGCGAGCTCGTAGGCGGCGATGCGGGCGCGGAGCTCGTCGTTGCCGGCGTGGGCTTCGGCGTGCTCGCGGTTCGTCGCGCGGAGGAACTCGCGGGTAGCCTCGTCTTCGGCGGCGGAGATCCCGGCCGGACGGCTCAGGTTGCGCAGGGGCTGCTGGGCGGCCATGCTGACGCCTTGATGGCGGGCGGGGAGGAAGCCGTTGCCCCAGTTGGCCTTGCCGTTCGGAGGTTCGCCGCGGACGTCCGGGACGGACACGTAGGGGGGGAGGTTCTGGTTGAGCGAGCCGAGGGCGTGGCTGATCCAGGCGCCGCCGCTCGGGTAGCCCTCGCGGGTGAAGCAGGTGTTCATCGCCAC
>JBJTAX010000200.1:0-4370 GCA_046091055.1 Verrucomicrobiota bacterium
ATGCGGCAGCCAGCGGGCGAATTCCGGCGGATCCGCGGCGTGCTGACGCGCCGACCCGACGGCCGCCACGAACGCGCCTGACTCAGCGGTGCGGCACGTTGCCTTGGTCCGCCGGGACGTCCGACGTAAGCGGATCGCCCAAGAAGAAGCGGTCGAGGAGCGCCTTGGGCTTGGCGAGGCAATCACGCAAGGCGCTCAGGACCGGACTCCACCCGTCGCCGAAGGCCGCAGGATAAGCCGAAGCGCGCAGCGCGACGCGGTCGGCCAGCCAGAGCGCCCGTACGCAATGCCAGCCTTGTGACACGAACACGACATGGGCGTCCGGGTAATAGGCCTTCGCGCGCCGGACGGAATCCAAAGTCCGCCAACCATAAGGGTCTTCGACGATCGGACATGTGACGCCCGCCGCCCGCAGCTGCGCCGCCATCGTGCGCGCCTGGACTTCGATGCCGGATGTCACGATGAGCTTGACCCGACCCGCCCGCGCCAGCTCGGCGGCGGCGGCGAGGCGCGGCCCGTAAGTGCCGGTGCTCGCACCGGTCCGCGGATTGAATTCAATCGTCCCCAGGAGGACCAAGACCGAGCCGGCGGGGACTTCTTCGGTCTTTTCCGCCAATCGCCCAAGACCCGCCGACCAAACCCAGAGGTTAGAAAAGACCAAGAAGACCCCAATCAGGGTCATCATCGTCGCTACGCTACGTTTGAGCCAAAGAGGCATACAAACGACTTTTACCGCTCAATTCTCCTTGGCAAGGGGGTATGCCGAGGGTTTTGATTAAAATTAGACAATCCCAGATTGCCAAAAAGTCTGTATTAGGGCATTTTGGGAATCAGGGCTCCGCTGGCACGGATTCTGCCTACTTTTGCTCATCATGAGTACCAACCCCGCCGTTCCGAATTCGAAAGTCCTGGTCATCGATGACGACAAGGATCTCCGCTATTCGCTCCGTCGCGCGCTGGCCGGGCTCGGTCACGCCGTGATCGAGGCCGACAGCGGCGAAAGCGGCGTCGTCTCGGCCAAGCGCGACCAACCTGACGTCATCTTGCTCGACAACCGCATGGGTGGGATGACCGGCATCGAGACCTTGCAGATGCTCCGCGGCGCTCAGCCGCAGGCGATGGTCATCCTCATGACCGCGTTCGGCACGACGCAGACCGCGATCGAGGCGATGAAGTTCGGCGCCTACGACTACGTGATGAAGCCGTTCGACCAGGCGAAGCTCATCGCGCTCGTCGACAAGGCCCTGTCCGCGCGACGCGACCTCGCCTCCGCGACGAGGTCGACCCGCGTGCTCGTCAACCCGGCCGACTACAAGGAAGGCATCGTCGGCAGTTCCGAACCGATGCAGGAAGTCCTGAAGTCGATCGGCCAAGTCGCGGCCAGCGACGCCACGGTCCTGATCACGGGCGAGAGCGGCACCGGCAAGGAACTCGTCGCCCGCTGCATCCACCAGCATTCCCTGCGCGCCAAAGGTCCGTTCCTCGCGGTCAACTGCGCCGCGATCCCGGAGAACCTGATCGAATCCGAACTCTTCGGCCACGAGAAAGGCGCGTTTACCGGCGCCTCCAACCAGAAGCCAGGAAAGTTCGAGCTTTGCGACGGCGGGACGATCTTCCTCGACGAGATCGGCGACATGTCGCTGCCGACGCAGACCAAGGTCCTGCGCGCCATCCAGGAAGGCGAGATCCAGCGCGTCGGCGGCACGACCACGCTCAAGGTCAGCGTGCGTCTCGTCGCCGCGACCAACAAGGACCTCGAGGCGATGGTGGCTTCGCGTCAGTTCCGCGAAGACCTCTACTACCGCCTGAACGTCTTCCGTATCCGCCTGCCCGCCCTCCGCCACCGCAAGGGCGACGTGCCGCTGCTCGTCGACTACATGCTGCAACGGCAGGCCGCCGCGAAGAAGCTCAAGCCGAAGCGGCTATCGAACGAGGCGCTCGACGCGTTGCTGGCCTACGACTGGCCGGGCAACGTCCGCGAGCTCGAGAACGTCGTGCAGCGGGCCAACGTCCTGGCCAAAGGCGAGACCATCCTGCCCAAGGACCTGCCGCAGGACGTGCTCCATCCGCGCAAGAGCCCGTCCGCGCCCCCCCTCGCCGTCGGATCACCCGCGGCCGCCACGCCTGCCGCCACGGATGCGCCTGTCGCCGCGGCCGGGGCGATTCCGGCCTACGACGCGATCTACCGCCACTGCCGCGCCGAGGACGGCAAGGACATCCTCGTGACCATCGAGATGGAGATGATCCGCCGCGCGATGGAGGAGACCCGCGGCAACCAGCTCCGCTCGGCGATGATCTTGGGCATCAACAGGTCGACGTTGAAGAAACGCCTGCTCGAGATGCGGGAGGCCGGCATCAAGGTGTTAACTTAATCTTTGCCACCGGCCGGGAAAGGGTTTGGTTGGAGGTTCACCCCATGAGCACCTCCTCCCCCCTCCGTACCACGCTGCTGACCACGGCCGCGCTCTTCCTGAGCTCGTACGCCGCCTTCGCCGGCGAAACGATCCAGATGTTCGACGGCAAGTCCCTCGCCGGCTGGAAGGCTTCCAAGAACTCGCCCGAGGGCACCTACAAGGTGGAGGACGGCGTCCTCCAGATCCGCGGCGGCCAAGGCCACCTCTTCTTCGTCGGCGCCGACGGCAAGGCCGACTTCACGAACTTCGACTTCAAGGCGAAGGTGAAGACGTACCCTGGCGCCAACTCGGGCCTCTACTTCCACACCGCCTACGAGGACAAGGGCTGGCCCTCCCAGGGCTACGAATGCCAGGTCAACGGCAGCCACAAGGACATCAAGCGCACCGGCGGCCTCTACGCCGTCCGTGACGTCCTCAACACGCCCGCCGCTCCGGACAACGAGTGGTTCGACTACCGCATCCGCGTCGAAGGCAAGCGCATCCAGATCTGGATCAACGGCAAGCAGACCGTCGACTTCACCCAGCCCGAAGACTGGACCCCGCCCAAAGGCATGCCTGGCCGCAAGCTCGGCAGCGGACCCTTCGCCATCCAGGCCCTCGACCCGGGCTGCAAGGTCGACTACAAGGACCTCGTCGTCGAACGCCTCTGAGCGACCGGACGCTGAAAGCGAAAGGCGGACCAAACGGTCCGCCTTTTTTGCGCCTACGCTTCAGGCGAGCGCGCGCTCGAGTTCGGCGATGAGCCGCGCCCGCACGGGCTCGGCCAACGCCGCGAGACGACGTTGCTCCTGCTCATATTCCCCCCGGCCCTCCGATGTCTCGATCGGGATAGGCTTCAGGCCGAACGCGGAGAAGTCATAGGGGCTGGCGCGCATGTCGACCGACCGGGCGACGCGCGCAAGTTCGAACGCGTCGGCGGCGAGCTCGGCCGAAACCCATGGATACGCCTTCATCGCCCACTTGAAGAGATCCATCGTCACGTGCACGCAGCCGGGCTGCTCGTTATCGACCCGCGCCTCGAGCGTGGGCGCGAGCTTGTTCAACGGCCGGGCGCCGGGCGTGAAGAAGCGGAAGGCGTCGTAGTGCGTGCAGCGCACGGGCATCGCCCGCACGACGGCGTCGGTGCCTTCCGCGCCGAGGCGCAGCGGCCACGCGGAGTGGCGGCGTTGATCGGCCTGACCGTAGACCATCGCCCAGTCGTGGAGGCCGAAGCAGCCGTGGAAAGCGGGACGCGCCGCGACGGCCCGGCAAAGCCGTAGGCTGAAATCGAGCCGGGCGGCCTGCGCCGCGCCAGGCAAGGCCACGCGCACCATGCCGTCCGTGCCGCGGAGGAAGCGACGGCCGTCGACGAGCTCGTCAGCGTCGGCCAGCGCGACGCCGGCGCCGGGCGTCCAGCGGCGCAAGGCGGCCAGCCGGAAAGGATAATAGGTGAAGAGGAAATCCTCGACCGGGTCGCTTTCGCCGCGGCGCGACCGCTCCCGCCGCGCGCCGACCAGGCGATCGGAGCGGAGCGCGTGCGCCGCGCGGCGTCCGCGCCAGACCGCCGGCGCGAGCATTTCCTGACTGGCGGGCGCGACGCTCAATCGAAGCGGCGGTGATGCGCGGCGACCTGCACGTACTTCTCGGCCCAGCCGGGCAACGCGGCCTGCTCATCGGAGGTGAGCGCACGCACGACCTTCGCCGGCGACCCCATGACGAGCGAACCCGGCGGCACCTGCGTGCCCTTGGTGACCAAGGAATTGGCGCCGACGATCGAGCGCGCGCCGATGACCGACCCGTCGAGGATGGTGGCATGCATGCCGATGAGGCATTCGTCGCCGACCACGCAGGCGTGGAGCATCGCCAGGTGCCCGACCGTGACCCGGGCGCCGACCTTGGCGGGAAGGCCGTCAGCCACATGCACCACCGCGCCGTCCTGGATGTTGCTGCCTTCGCCGATCTCGATCGGGGCGATGT
>JBJTAX010000201.1:0-4323 GCA_046091055.1 Verrucomicrobiota bacterium
GAATCCGCAGAAAGGCAGGCAGACGTGGGCCCGCCATCCCTTCTCAGGTCCGGCCCGCGACGGCACGTTCGCCGACACCAAGCTGCCGCTGAAGGAACAGTGGATGTATCACGCGCTCGCGGATACGATGCTCGCGAATTCGCTCCTGCGTTCCCTGCCGGAAGTAGACGCCTCCAAGATCGGCGTGATGGGCGTCTCCTGGGGCGGCGTGATCACGAGCACCGTCATCGGGCTCGACCAACGCTTCGCCTTCGCGATCCCGACCTACGGCTGCGGCCATCTTTTCGATGCCGAGAACCACTGGGGCCGGGCGCTGCATGACAACGAGGGCTACCGGCAGACATGGGACGGCATGAACTACGCCGAACGCGTGAAGATGCCGGTGCTCTGGCTCTCCTGGCCGCAGGACGCCCACTTCCCCCTCGGCTGCCAGGCCGAACACTACCGCAAGACGCCCGGGCCGCGCATGGTCTCACTGATCACGAAGATGGGCCATAGCCACCCTGCCGGCTGGAATCCGCCGGACAGCTACGCCTTCGCCAAGAGCGTCGTCGAAACCGGCAAGCCCTGGGGTGGCTCGCCTTCGGCCAAGACCGAGTCAGGTACGGCCATCGCTGTCTTCCATTCCACGAAGCCCATCACGCGCGCCGTGCTCGTCACGACCACCGACAAGGGCTTCACCGGCACCCGCAAGTGGGTCGAGACGCCGGCCATGGCCGCCAGCGGCGGCGGTGGCACGACCGCCTCCGCGCCCCTGCCGCCCGGCACGACCGCCTGGTATGTCAACGCCTACGCCGGCGAGCTGACGCTCAGCTCCGATTATCAAGAAATCCGATGACCGCCTCGATGCGCACACTCCTCGGCTTGCTGCTTATCCCTTGGACCCTACACGCCGCCGACGCGCGCAAGCCCAACATCCTCGTCATCCTGGCCGACGACCTCGGTTACGGCGACGTGCAGTGCTACAACCCGACGCGCGGCAAGATCCCCACGCCCCACCTCGACAAGCTCGCCGCGCAAGGCATGCGCTTCACCGACGGACACTCCTCCTCCGGCGTCTGCTCCCCTTCGCGCTATGCGCTTCTCACCGGCCGCTACCACTGGCGGACGCGCCTGCAGACCGGCATCGTCGGCGTCTTCGGCGAGCCGTTGATCGCTCCGGACCGGCTGACGGTGGCCGGCCTCGCCAAGCAACACGGCTACCGCACGGCGGCCATCGGCAAATGGCACCTCGGGTGGGACTGGCCGATCTCGCAGGACGAGGGCCGCCTCTTCCGCGGAACCCGCGAAGCCGACACCGCACCTGCCACCGACGCCCACCGCGCCGCTTGGACGAAGGTCTTCTCGCAACCCATCCCCGGCGGACCGACGACGCGCGGCTTCGATTCCTACTTCGGGACGGACGTCCCCAACTGGCCGCCCTACTGCTTCCTTGAGAACGACCGCACCGTCGGCACCCCGAGCGTCTTCCTGCCGAAGGAGCTCTTCCGGAACCATCTCGCCAGCCTTCCCGGTCCCGCCCTGCCCGAATGGAAGCTGGAAGGAATCCTGCCGGCGCTCACCGAGCGCGCGTGCCGGTTCATCACGGAGTCGTCCGTCCGCAAGGAACCGTTCCTCCTTTATCTGCCCCTGACCACGCCGCACACGCCCTTGGCGGTGAACGCGGAATGGAAAGGCAAGAGCGGCCTCAAAAACGCCGCCGCCGACCTGATCATGGAGACCGACGCCGCGGTCGGCCGCGTGCTCGCCGCGCTGGAGGCATCAGGCGCCGCTGACAATACCCTGGTGCTCTTCACGAGCGACAACGGCTTCGCCTCCTACGTGGGCGTGAAGGACCTGGAGAAACAGGGTCATTTTCCGAGCGGACCCCTGCGCGACTACAAGACCTCGGTCTTCGAAGGCGGCCATCGCGTCGCGTTCATCGCCCGCTGGCCCGGCCAGGTCGCGGCCGGCACGACCTGCGACCAACTCGTCCATCAGGCCGACCTCATCGCTACCATGGCCGACATCCTGCAGACGAGGCTCCCGGCGAACGCCGCCGAGGACAGCTTCAGCTTCCTGCCGCTGCTCAAGGGCTCGTCCGCGCCGACGCGCCCCCATGCGATCAGCTGCGCTTCCGCCGGCACGCCCGGCCTGCGCCTCGGCAACTGGAAATACATCGCGACCCAGCCGGCCCAGCTCTACGACCTCGCGAACGACATCGGGGAAACCAAGAACCTCGCGGCCGAGCAGCCTGAGCGCGTGGCCGAGATGAAAGCCCTGCTTGAGAAACTCATCGCGGATGGGCGCTCCACCCCCGGCGAACCTCAGAAGAACGACGTAGCCGTCGTCCGCTTCCCCAAGGCCGGGTCGCCCAAAGCCAAGGCCGCGAAGAAGGCCAAGTAAACTCATCTCGTTACCATGCGCCCGTTCCTTGCACTACTGCTCTCGGTCTTCGCGCTGTCCGCCGCCGACCCGGCTTCGTTCGCCCTGCCGACGGCCGCAGCCGAGGCCACGCTGCCCGGCGAAGGCGCGCTGCGCCGCTATGACGGCTACGTCAAGCGGTGGAACACGATCCGGCCGCAATGGGCGACGGAGGTCGCCAAGGACCAAGGCGCGGTCGTCTTCTTCGGCGATTCGATCACCCAGGGATGGGGCACGGATTTCAAGAAGGCTTTCGAAGGCATGAAACTGGCCAATCGCGGCATCGGCGGCGACACGACCCGCGGCATGCTGCTCCGGCTCAAGGAGGACGTGCTGGCGCTCAACCCGAAGGCCGTCGTGCTGCTGATGGGCACGAATGACATCGAAGTCGAGGTGCCCGCCGACGCCATCGGCCGCAACTTCCGGAAGATCGTCGGCGCGCTCAAGGCCCACGACCCGAAGATGCCCGTCATCGTCTGCCGCATCTTCCCGAGCTCGGCCACGAAGAATCGTCCGAAGGAGACCATCCTTGCCGTCAACAAGCTGTTCGCCGATGCGGTGAAAGGCGATCTGCAGTTCACGTTGCTCGATACCTACGCCCTCTTCGCTAATGCCGAAGGCGACGCCCTGCCCTCCCTCTTCCCAGACCTGCTTCATCTCAACGCCGCCGGGTATGCGAAGTGGGCCTCGGCGTTACGTCCGGTGTTCGCGACGCTCGGCCACCTCGACACGTCGGCCGACGACTTCAAGCCGGAGGAAGGCTTCGTGAGCCTCTTCAACGGCAAGGACCTCACCGGCTGGGGGTACCGCGCCACGCCTCCCCGCAAAGGCGCGCCCAAGCCCGGCGCCCCGCTGTTCGTGGAAGTGAAGGCAGACCAACCTTTCGACGGCCGCACCGAGAGCGCCGACGGACGTTACTGCGCCATCAACGGCCGGCTCGTGATCACCACTCCCGCCGAAGGCCGCCGGATCCAGGCGCTCTGGACCACCCGCGAATTCCCCGAAGACTTCGAGCTGCGTCTCGAATTCCGCGCCACCCCCAACGCCGACAGCGGAGTCTACCTGCGGAAGCCGCAGCTCCAATGCCGCGACTTCCTCGTCGCCGGCCCTTACAAGGACCTCAAGAAATATCAGCCGCAGGACTGGAACGAACTCGTCGTCGTCGTGAAAGGCAGCGTCGCGCACGCCACCTGCAACGGCGAAGTCCTGGAAGCCGCCCTCAAGCTGCCGGCCACCGGCCCCATCGGCCTCGAGGGCGATCGCGGCCAGATGGAATACCGCCGGCTGCGAGTGAAGACGCTCGCCCGCTGAGTCGGCTGGCGACTGACTGCGTCCGATGCTTGACTGGATCCATGGCCATACCTTGCTGCCCGCCGACGGGTGGATCCTGCTGCTCGCGCTGTTCGGCGCCCTGTGCATCGGGCTTTCCAAGTCCGGCCTGGCCGGCACGGCGACGCTCAACGTCGTCATCATGGCCAAGATCTTCGACGCCAAGCCCTCGGTGGGCATCGTGCTGCCGATGCTCATCGTGGCCGACCTCATGGGCTACCTCATCAACCGCCAGGGCGGGAGCTGGCGGCAGATCGTCCCGATGATCCCCGCCGCGGTCGTCGGCGTCTTCGCCGGCTGGTTCCTGCTCGACCGGGTCGACAACGGTTCCGCCCGCATCGTCATCGGCGCCCTCATCCTCGCCCTGCTCGCCTACAACGTCGTCCTGCACCATCGGCGTGAGCAGCTCCTGGCGCTCACCCGTCACCGTACCTTCACCTGGGGCATGGGCGGCGTCGCCGGTATCTCTACGATGCTCGCCAACGCGGCCGGCCCGGTAATGACGGTCTACCTCCTGGCGCAGCGCTTGGAGAAAAAAGAGCACCTCGGCGTGTTCTGCCGCTTCTTCCTTTTCATCAACTTGTTCAAGCT
>JBJTAX010000202.1:0-3938 GCA_046091055.1 Verrucomicrobiota bacterium
GGTCCAGAGCCCCGCCGAGGTCGAGACGCTCTTCCTGACGATGCTCGCGGACCTGGACATCCCGGTCTTCTTCGAACACCGGCTCGAGCGCGTGGAACGCGACGGCGCCCGCATCACCAAGGCGGTCTTCGAGAACGGCAACAGCGCCCGCGGCAAGGTCTTCATGGACACCACCTACGAGGGCGACCTGCTCGCCCGCGCCGGCATCGCCCACGTGGCCGGACGCGAAGCCGCAAGCGACTTCGGCGAGAAGCTCAACGGCGTCCAGATCGGCGCGCGCTCCGCGCCCCACAACTTCCAGTGGCGCGTCGACCCTTACGTCGTCCCGGGCGACCCCCGCAGCGGCGTCATCGAAGGCGTCGACGGTACGCCGTACGCGGCCGAAGAACACGGCAAGGCCGACAAGCGCTACCAACCGTTCTGCTTCCGCGTCTTCGCCACGAAGAAAGATCCCCTCCCTTGGCCCAAGCCGGCCGACTACCGCCCCGCCCGGTACGAACTGCTCAAGCGCTACGTCAACGCCGCGCCGGACTCGACCTGGTGGAACCTCGTCTACTCCCGCGGCCCGCTCAAGCTCAACGAAGGCGACTGCAACAGCGCCGGCCCGGTCTCGCTCGATTACGTCGGCGGCAGCCTCGGCTGGGCCGAGGGCAGCTACGCGGAACGCGAGCGGATCTTCCAGGACCACGTGGGCTACCAGCAGGGCTACCTCTACTTCCTCGCCAACGACCCGGGCATCCCCGCGGAACTCCGCGCCCGCGTGGCGCAGTTCGGCCTGCCGAAGAAGGAGTTCTCCGAGACGGACGGCTGGCCCCACGAACTCTATGTCCGCGAAGGCCGCCGACTCCGCGGAGATTACGTGCTCACCGAACACGACTGCCTCGGGAAGACGAACGTCGAGGACTCGGTGGGCCTCGGCAGCTTCATCATGGATTCGCACGTCGTGCGCCGGATCATCTACGAGACGGCCAAGGACGCCCACATCACCCACCTCCGCACCTCCAAGCCCGAGGAGATCGCCGCCGCCCAGCGCGATTGGCAGGGCGACATGGTCGGGGTCGAAGGCCAGTTCGATTACGCCGTGCCCAAGCCCTACCGCATCAGCTATCGCGCGATCCGCCCGAAGAAGGAGGACTGCGTCAACCTGCTCGTGCCGACCGTCATCTCCTCCACGCACCCGGCCTTCGGCTCCTCACGCATGGAGCCGGTCTTCATGATCCTCGGCCAGAGCGCCGGCGCCGCCGCCGCCCTCGCCATCGACGGCGGACTTCCCGTCCAGGACGTCGAATACGCCAAGCTGCGCCCGATCCTGCTGAAAGAAGGCCAGCTGCTCGACTGACGCCGTCCGCCCGGCTTAGGCCATCATCTTCCACGCCTTCTCGAGCGAGACGGCCAGACGGTCGACTTCCTCGAAGGTGTTATAGAACGCGAACGAAGCGCGGGCGGTGCCGCTGAGGCCGTAATGCTTCATGAGCGGCATGCAGCAGTGGTGGCCGGTGCGGATGGCGATGCCGTCCGCGTCGAGCAGCGTGCCGACGTCATGCGGGTGGCCGCCCGCGAGGTTGAAGGAGATCACGGCGACCTTCTCGGGCGCCTCGCCGACGATGGTCAGACCCTTGATGGCCTTGAGGCGCTCGGTGGCCGCGGCGAGCAGGGACTGCTCGTGCGCGTGCGCGGCGGCCTGGATCGGCATGAGGTATTCCAGCGCCACGCCGAGGGCGATCGCGCCCGAGATGTCCGGCGTGCCGGCTTCGAAGCGCTCGGGCGCCTCGCGGTAGGTGGTGCCGGCGAAATCGACCTGGCGGATCATGTCGCCCCCGAACTGGTAAGGCGGCAACGCGTCGAGCAGCTCAGGGCGGCCCCAGAGCACGCCGATGCCGGTCGGCCCGAAGGTCTTATGGCCGGAGAAGGCGTAGAAATCGCAACCGAGCGCCGGGACGTCGACGTGGAAATGCGCGGCGGCCTGGCAGCCGTCGATGAGCACCACCGCGCCCGCGGCCTTGGCGAGCCGCGGCATCTCGGCGGCAGGATTGACCGTGCCGAGCGCGTTGGAGACGTGAGCGAAGGCGACCAGCTTGGTGCGCGAAGATAGCAGCCCCTTGAAGGCCACGAGGTCGACCTCGCCGCGCGGGGTGACCGGCGCGACGACGACCTTGGCGCCGGTGCGTTCGGCGATGGCCTGCCAGGGCACGATGTTCGCATGGTGCTCGAGGTGCGTGAGCAGGATCTCGTCCCCGGCCCGGAGATGCGTCCGCCCCCAGCACTCGGCGACGAGGTTGATGCCTTCGGTGGCGCCGCGCACGAAGACGCAGCCGCGGGCGTCCTTCAGCCCGAGGAACCGGGCGACGGACCCGCGGGCCGCTTCATAGGCGGCGGTGGCCTCCTCGCTGAGGAGGTGGACGCCGCGATGGACGTTGGCGTTCTGCTCGGCGTAATGACGCTCCAGGGCCTTGATCACCGCCCATGGCTTCTGGGAGGTGGCCGCGTTGTCGAGGTAGGCCAGCGGCCGGCCGCGCACGGAACGACCCAGGATCGGGAAGTCCTGGCGGCAGGCGGCGACGTCGAACACGGGCATGGGGCGAACGTAGGCGGACCCGGGCGGGGCGCAACCGGTAAGCGAACTTCAGGGCGCCGGCGGCAGGCGCACCGCCTTGCGGATATAGGACGGCACATCGACGTCCTGACCGTCGATGAACGTCATCGGCGTGCCGCCGAACAACCCGCGGCGCATGGACTCCTCCGTCGCGAACTCGAAGATCGGCTGCGTGGGATCGTCGGCCTTGGCGCCTTTCTTCGGCCGGGCCGGCGCCTTCGGCGCCGGCAGGGAGGCGCCAAGCACCGAGACCTCGATGCGATCGCCGAGAACCGCCTCCGCGCGCGCGCAGAGGATCGTCGAGGTCTCTCCGCCGAAACGCGCGCGCACCGCGCCGACGGCCTCGAAGGCTTCCGTCGAAGTCATCGCCGGGCCGCCGGCGACGTGCACGAAGAGCGAGGCCACCTTGGCGACGGCGCCGGGCGCGTGCGCCAGCGGACCTTCGACGGCCGCGCGGGCGGCTTTCATCGCCGCGCCTTCGCCCTGACCGACGCCGAAGGCGAACAAGGTGGGCGAACCGGGCGTGGACAGGAGCGAACGGAGCGCCGCCGGATCGGCGGCGACCAGGGCGCCGGGCGCGAACGCGCCGGCGAGCCCGCGCAAGGCCCCGCCCACCCAGCCGTCCGCGGCGGCGAAGGATTCGGACAGAGGCGCGTCGGGCGCGACCTGCTGCAGCAGCAGGTCGTTATGGACCAGGACGAGGCCGTGGCATTTCTGCCCCAGCTTCACGGCGGCTTCATTGGCCTGGCGCATGCGACGTTCGCCCTCGAGGGAGAACGGCATCGTCGCGAAGGCGAGCACGGTCGCGCCGGCTTCCGCGGCGAAGGCCGCCACCGTCGCGGCCGCGCCGCTGCCCGTCCCGCCGCCGAGGCCGGTGACGAGCACGACGACGGGCACGCCGGCGAAGAAACGGCGGAGCGCCGGCTCCTCGGATTCGGCCGAGGCCAGCCCGAGGGCCGCCTCGCCGCCGGTGCCCATCCCGCGCGTCGGGGGCCGGCCCAGCTGCATGGCGGCGCGCTCGCCGGCCGCGGGGAGCGAACGCGCGTCGGTGTCGAGGAGCGCCGCGGTCACCTCCGACGGCAGCTGCGGGGCCAGGCGCGTGACCATGGAGCAGCCCGCGCCGCCCAGGCCGAACAGCCCGATGGAGGCAGGGGCGGGCAACCCCGCACCGGAAGTGCTCCTTGAGCTGGGCCAGCACCCCGCGCGGCCGGCGCGGCGCCGGCGGCCCGTCCGCGATCGCCGCGGTCATCAGGCCCACGACGCCGGCGTATTCCGGCTTGCGGAGCGACTCGTTGTCGAAGTTGGGCACGCCCACGCGCGCGGTCAGCCCCGTGACGAGCTGGAC
>JBJTAX010000203.1:0-3276 GCA_046091055.1 Verrucomicrobiota bacterium
GAAGTGCGCTACCCGCAAGACCCTCATCCACCGTAACGCAATCACCCGCGCACTCGCCGAGCAGGTGCCGTTCGACCTTAAGACCCCTTGGCGAGATTTACCCAAGGCCGTGCGCGACCTGCTCCTCCACGGCGATCCTAAGCGTAAGTTCCTGCTCCCGCCGCCCAAGGGACGTAAGCCCGTCGAGACCCTCTGGACGGGCATGTTCACCGAGCTCGAACACGCCTACCGCACCACCACCGGCGAATCGCTCCGCCAACGCCTGCTGCAGTTCCAGGCCGGCTCGGTCTGCGCGGGCTGCCAAGGCCGCCGCCTCTCCCCCGCCGCCCTTTCCCTGCGCCTCAATGGCAAGACGATGGCCGAGTTCCTGGCGATGACGATCCCCGCCGCGCTGGAGTTCACGCAGCAGCTCGCTACGCACCCCGGCGTCATGCCCGCGGAAGAAGCCCGCCGCGGGCTCGAGCAGCGCCTCGCCTTCCTCCACGACGCCGGCCTGAATTACCTCACCCTCGACCGCGAGTGCAGCTCGCTCTCCGGCGGCGAAGCCCAGCGCGTCCGCCTCGCCACGCAGCTCGGCCTCGGACTCGTCGGCGTGACTTACGTCCTCGACGAACCCAGCATCGGCCTGCACCCGAGCGACCACCATCGCCTCATCGGTTCGATCCGCGGCCTGCGCGACCTCGGCAACACCGTCCTCGTCGTCGAACATGACCGCGACATGATGCTCGCCGCGGACCATCTCATCGAGATGGGCCCCGGGGCCGGCATCGACGGCGGACGCATCGTCTTCGCAGGCACGCCGAAGGCCTGCGGCGCGCACGCCACCTCGCGTACCGGCGCTTATCTCTCCGGGCGCGCCACGCTGGAGGGCATCGTGAAGCGCCAGCCCATCGGCAAGGCCGCGATCACCGTCAAAGGCGCGACCGAGAACAACCTCAAGGACGTCACCGCCTCGTTCCCGATCGGAGCCCTCACCGTGGTCTGCGGCGTCTCCGGCTCGGGCAAGAGCACGCTCGCCATCGACATCCTGTCCGCCGCGGCCGCGCGCAAGATCAACGGCGCCAAGGTCGTGCCCGGCCGCCATGCCGGCCTCGAAGGCCTCGAGCAGATCACCGCGTTCACCGCCGTGGACCAGGAGCCGATCGGACGCACCCCGCGTTCGAATCCCGCGACCTTCACCGGCATCATGGATCTCATGCGCGACCTCTGGGCCGCGCTCCCGCTCGCCAAGGCCCGCGGCTACGGCCCGGGACGCTTCAGCTTCAACGTCCGCGGCGGCCGCTGCGAGACGTGCTCCGGCGAAGGCTCCGTCGCGCTCGACATGCAGGTCCTCGGCGAGACGTTCGTCGACTGTCCCAGCTGCGCCGGCCGACGCTTCAACCGCGAGACCCTCGAGGTCCGCTTCAAGGGCCTCAGCATCGCCGACGCGCTCGGCCTTTCGGTCAACGAAGCCGCCGAAGTCTTCCGCGCCCTGCCCAAGCTCGCCGAGAAAATCCGCACCCTCGCGGAGGTCGGCCTCGGTTACCTCAAACTCGGCCAGGCCGCCAACACGCTCTCCGGCGGCGAAGCCCAGCGCCTCAAACTGGCGTCCGAGCTCGCGCGCCGCGACCACTCCGGCCGGCTCTACGTGCTGGACGAACCCACGACAGGACTGCACTGGGACGACATCGCCAAGCTCCTCGCCCTGCTCGGCCGCCTGCGCGACGCGGGCGCCACGCTCATCGTGATCGAACACCACGCCGACGTCATCCGCGCGGCGGACTGGGTCATGGAACTCGGCCCCGAAGGCGGCGATAAAGGCGGCCAGCTCGTCTACGCCGGCCTGCCCGAAGGCCTGCTGAAACAAAAGGTGTCGCCGACGGGACGAGCACTAGCGGGCTCCTGAAGACTCGATGACAGAGGACAGATGACGGATGACAGATAGGTGCAGGCAAAATTCGAACTGCCTTTTCTGTCCTCTGCCATCCGTCATCTGTCATCTAGACGTTTACATCTTCGCTGCAATCAGCGCGGCAACCGCGCTGAGGTCCGCGATCTCGGCCTCGGTGAAGTCGTAAGGCTGCATCTTGCCGATGCCGAGCACGCCGAGGACCTTGCCGTCGGCGCCGACGATCGGGACGGCGAGCGCGCCTTGGACGTTCGTCTTCTGGGCGTCGGGCTTGGCCACGCCGCCGAGGTCTTCCTGGAGATTGCAGAGTTGGACGGCTTCCTTGCGCTGCGCGGCGCAACCCGCGATGCCCTTGCCGAACGGGATATTATCGATCTTGGGCAGCAGCATCGGCAGCACGTGCGGCGGGATACCATGCTGGGTCAGCAACGAGAGCAGGCCCGTGGACGGATCCGTGCGATGAATCGTCCCCGTGGCGCACTGGAAATTCGCCAGTAACGTGACGAGCACGGCCGCCCAGTCAGGCGAGCTGACGGAAAGAAGTTCAGGGATACCGGCAGCAGATTGCGACATGGTGTAAAAATCAGACAACGCCCTTGGCCATGCGTTCCGTGAGCCAGGCGAGGCCGCCGGCTTCGTCGCCGAAGACGCCGTCCAGCTGGGCTTCGAAGGCCTCGTCGAGGACCTGGGAGAACCAACCGGCGGGCTTGTGGCCCATGGCGATGAGGTGGCGGCCGAGGACGATCTTCTTGGGCGCGGTCGAGGCGACCTGCAGGGCGGCCGCGCGTTCGGCGAGCCATTCGCCGTGGACCGAGGGACCGTGCATGCTCGCGACACCTCTTCCGCGACGGTCGCAGAGGTCGACGCGGCAGAGTCGGTCGATGCGGACGACCTTGTTCGCCAACCGGCGGACGGCGGCGTCGCCGGCGCCGGCCTTGTGCAGGTAATAGGGCTGGGCGTGCCAGCGGACCAGCGGCAGGACGGAATCGATGAGCTTCTTCTCGTTCGTGATCTGGGCGAGGAAGCGCGGGGCGAGGTTGAAGCTCTCCTCTTCGTGGCCGTAGGCGTGCCAGCGATTATCCTTCTCCTCCTTCTTGGTCGTGGTGGCCTTGCCGATGTCGTGCAGCAGCACCGCGAGGCCGATGATGAGGTCTTCGTCGCGATCGCCTAGGCGCTCCTTGGCGTAAGCATCAAGGCACTCGAGCGTGTGCTTCCACACATCTCCCTCGGGATGCCATTCCGGATCTTGGGGCACGCCGATCATCGCGTGTAGCTCCGGGTAGAACTTCGTCCACCCGCAGTCCCTCAGGACATTCAGACCCACGGAGGGCTTGCGGCCGCGGAGCAGGAGCTTCGTCCACTCCTCCATCAGGCGCTGCGGCGGGAGG
>JBJTAX010000204.1:0-3554 GCA_046091055.1 Verrucomicrobiota bacterium
ATCTGAGCCCGCCCTATGCCCGACAATAAGACCATGAAGCCGTTTTCCCTCCTCCTCGTCTGCCTCGTCTACCTCGTCGGTTCGGCCGCCGAGGCGCCGTCCGACGCGACCTTCGCGGACCTCGCCGTCGAGGGCAAGCGACTGGCCGCGCAACAGGCCATCCTCGACCATGCCCGGACCTTCCTCACGGATACGCCCGAATCCAAGGCCTGGTTTGAGCGTGTCCGCGCCGCCGCGAAGGAGTCCGCCGATCCCGAGGCCCGGGCCGCGCTCGCGCAGGTGCTGACCTTCGAGCCGGTCGCCAAGCCTCGCCTGCCGCTCAATCCCCGGACCCCGAACGCCTACGAGGCGCCTGAGGGCACGACGCCGGAGACCAAGCTCGCGCAACTCGAACGCCTGCTCGACCTCAGGCGTTCCCCCAAGGAATCGCCGCTGAGCATCGAAGAGCTTGTCGCGCTGGCCAGGCATGAGGATTACGCGACCGCCCAGCGCGCCAACCGGCTGCTGCGTCGTGTCAGCGCGACCGCCGCCGCGCCTCTCCTCTGGGAGCGGCTGGCGAAGCTGACGCAGCGTTCGCAGGTCCAGGAGGTCGAGGACGAGATCCTCCGCCTCCCCGTGTCGCTGGCCGTCAAGCATATGCCCACGGAGCCCGCCGGGACTTCGCTCGCGTCCAAGGCCGCCTGGGTCCGTATCGTCGCCGTCCGCGCCAGCCGCGGGGGCAAGACGCGGCAGGCCATCAAGCACGGCCTTCTGCCTATGCTCAAAGGACCCGCCAACGAACTCACCGAAGCCGCCTGGGCCGCCGTCCCCCGGCTGTTCGTCGAGGCCGACCGCGCCGCCTTGACCGAGGCCTCGCAGGGGCTCTCCGAACGCCTCGCGCCGAAGGCCAAGGCCGCGTTGGATGCCTTGCCCGCCAAGTAAGCCCGGCGACGCTTGTCGCTTGCCGAGAGGCGGGCACGGGCTTGCTATGGACGGATGTCGCCCGTCGCGAACAAGGACAACTCTCCGAACCTGATCCTCGCCGGATTCATGGGCACGGGGAAGTCCGCCCTCGGACGCCAGCTGGCCAAGCGCTGGCGCCGGCCGTTCCTCGACACCGACGAGATGGTCGAGAAACTCGCCGGCTGCGCGATTCCCGAGATCTTCGCCCGGCATGGCGAGGACCATTTCCGCGCGTTGGAACGCGAGGTCGTCGAGCGGCACCTGCCGGAGCACGGAGCCGTCGTCGCGTGCGGCGGGGGCCTGGTCGTGCCTCCCGGCATGGCCGAGCTCGTCCGCTCGAAGGGCATCGTCGTCACCTTGTTCGCCTCGGTCGAGACCATCCTGCGACGCACCGCGGGCAATTCCCGCCGCCCGCTCCTCAGGTACGACGATCCGGAGGCGCGCATCCGCGAGCTGATGAAGGCGCGCGAGCAGGCCTACATGCAGGCCGGCATCGCCGTCTATACGGACGGACGCTCCCTGCAGCAGCTCTGCGTGATCGTCGAGCGCGTCTACGAGCGCGAGGCCCGCGCCCTGCTCAAGTCCCGTCCGAAGCCGGAATAGGCCCGAAGGCGTCGCCGGCCGGCGGCTGGTCGCGGAACACCCGCACGGCCTCGAGGAATTCCGCGCGGTCGGCCGCGAACGCCCCGAGGCTGGCGAGGTGCGGCGTCGGCATCTGGCAGTCGATCAGGAAGTACTCGCAGGCGCGCAGGCGCGCGACGAGCGTCGCGAAGCCGACCTTGGAGGCGTCGGCCCGGAGGTGGAACATCGATTCGCCGTGGAAGATCCGGCCGAGGGCGACCCCGTAAAGCCCGCCGACCAGTTCGCCCTCCCAGCTGACCTCGACGCTGTGGGCGAAACCCCGCCGATGCAGCTCGCAGTAGGCCTTGATCATCTCTTCGGTGATCCAGGTGCCGTCCTGTCCGGGCCGCGGGACCTCGGCGCACCGGCGCATCACCGTCTCGAAGCCGAGGTCGAACGTCACCGACCAGCCGGGCTTGCGCATGGTCTTGCGGAGGCTGTCGGTCAGGCGTAAATCAGCCGGCCGCATGACGAAGCGCGGGTCGGGACACCACCATTTGACGGACTCGCCGGCCGAATACCAGGGGAACACCCCGGCGCGGTACGCCGCGAGCAGGCTGGCCGCATCCAGTTCGCCGCCGCGGGCCAAGGGGGCGCGGGCGGGGGCTTTCGACGGATCGCCGCGGGTCCATTCCTGCATCGCCGGTATTTTCGGCGGGGCGGGGAGGCCGCGCAAGGTCAGTCCTTGGTGATGTTGTAGACCGACGGGATGGAGATGCCGAGTTCTGCGGCGATCTCCCGGACCGGGGCGCCTTTCCTGCGCATCGACTGGGCCTTCGCGCGCATGCCGTCGGAGATCTGGGCTCGGGCGCGGTTGGGCCGCGAGAGCAGCTTGATCAGGCGCTTCGCCAATTCGGGCTTGGAGAGGGAGGCGACTTCGCGGGCGATCAGCGTCTGACGCTCGCTATGCTCGTCTTCCCAGGCCTGCACGGCCAGGTCGCGGGCTTTGGACAGCGCGGCGCGGACATAGGCGTCCTTCGAGGTGAAGGCGGAGGGGTCGAGGTCGATTTTCATGGAAGGAGCGGTGGCGGAGGCTGAGTCGTACCCGTCGGGCGATTAGACAACGTCCAGCCAACTCCTCCAAGATTTTATAATATTCTGGTTTGTCAAACTTTGGTAAAAGTTTTTCACCCCAGCATCCGGCCTACCGGCTCCATTCGAGCATGCGCCGCAGCGGGATTTCGGCCGCGGCGCGGAGGGATTCCTCCATGCGGATCTCGGGCCCGCCGTCGCGCAGGCAGTCGCGGACTTTCTCGAGCGTGTTCATCTTCATGAACTTGCAGTCGTTGCAGGAGCAGCGGTCGGTCGGGGCCGCGACGAAGGTCTTGCCCGGCGCCTCGCGGCGCAGGCGGTGGATCATCCCGGATTCGGTCGTGACGATGATGGTGTCGGCCGTCTGTTCCTTGCACCAGCCGACCATCAGCTCGGTCGAACAGACCATGTCGGCGAGTTCGCGGACGACCTCGGTGCACTCCGGGTGCGCGACGACGGGGGCGCCCGGGTGCGCCGCCTTCGCGCGGAGGAGGGCGGCGGGCGTGAACTGCACGTGGGCGTAGCAGTTGCCCGGCCAGAGCCGCATGGCGCGGCCGGTCTTGCCTGAGACCCAGTGGCCGAGGTTCTGGTCGGGCACGAAGAGGATCGGCCGTTCGGCCGGCGCACGGCTCACGATTTTCGAGGCGTTGCCGCTGGTGACGATGACGTCGCTGAGCGCCTTGACCGCGGCGCTGCAGTTGATGTACGCGACGACGTAGAGCGAAGGGTCCGCCGCCTTGGCCGCGGCGAGCTTCTCGGCGGGGCAGGAATCGGCGAGCGAACAGCCGGCCGCGAGGTCCGGCAGCAGCACGCGGCGCGACGGGTTCACGATCTTCGCCGTCTCGGCCATGAAGTGCACGCCGCAGAAGACGATGGTCGACTGGGCGGCCTGCGCGGCCTTGTACGCCAGGCCGAGGGAGTCGCCCACGTAATCCGCCACGCCTTGGATGTCCTCGCAC
>JBJTAX010000205.1:0-4022 GCA_046091055.1 Verrucomicrobiota bacterium
CAGGCCGTGGCCATCCTCGACCTCCGCCTCTACCAGCTGACCGGCCTTGAGCGCGACAAGATCGAGGCCGAGTACCGCGAGCTGATGGCCCTCGTCGAGGAGCTCCGCGGCATCCTCTCCAGCGAGTCCAAGCTGCTCTCCCTCATCAAGAAGGAGCTGCGCGAGGCCGCCAAGAAGCACGTCGGCCCCCGCAAGACCAAGGTCACCGCCCAGGAAGGCGAGCTCTCGATGGAGGACATCGTCGCCAACGAAGGCTGCGTCGTCACCGTCTCGCACGCCGGCTTCATCAAGCGCACCCCGGTCGCCCAGTACCGCCTGCAGAAGCGCGGCGGCAAGGGCACCAAGGGCGCCGAGCTCTCGAAGGCCGCGTCCGACGAGGACAGCGACTTCATCGAGCACCTCTTCACGGCCACCACCCACGACCACATCCTGTTCTTCATGAACAACGGCCGCGTCTACGTGGAGAAGGTCTACGAGATCGAGGAGGCCGCCCGCGCCTCGCGCGGCAAGTCCATCGCCCGCCTGCTCGACCTCAAGGACGACGAGAAGCTGGCCGCGATGGTCTGCGTCCCGAACTTCGACGAGGGCCGCTTCCTGATGATGTGCACCGCCAACGGCACGATCAAGAAGACCGAGATCTCCAAGTACGCCAACTACCGCAAGGGCGGCATCATCGGCATCAACATCGAGCACGGCGACCGCCTCATCGCGGCCAAGCTGACCAACGGCGACAACGAGGTCGTGATGATCTCGCAGTCAGGCATGTCCATCCGCTTCCACGAGTCCGACGTCCGTTCGATGGGCCGCGACACCACCGGCGTCGTGGGCATGAAGCTCGATAGCGGCGACCTGGTGAAGGCGATGGAGGTCGTCGACCCGGCCTGCACGCTCCTCGTCGTCGGCATCGACGGCATCGGCAAGCGCACGCCCTTCGACGATCCTGAGACCAAGGAGCCGGTCTACCGCAAGCAGTCCCGCGGCGGCAAGGGCGTCATCGCCATCGCCACCGAGGTCGGCGTCGCCGGCGCCCTCAGCGTCCAGGAAGCGGACGAAGTCATGCTCCTCACCAAGGGCGGCCAGTCCATCCGCACCAAGGTCTCCGACATCCGCTGCACGGCGGGCCGCAACACCAAGGGCGTCCGCGTCATGCGCCTCAAGGAAGGCGAGTCCCTCCTCGGCATCTCCAAGGTAGAGCGTTCCGAGGAAGAGGAGGAGAACGCCGCCAAGCCCGCGGCGGAGTGATCGCCGCTGGTCCGTAAACGAAAAGGGGCGCCGCGAGGCGCCCCTTTTTTGTGCCTCGGAAGGAGGCTTACGCCCGTTCCAGCGCCGCGATGCACTCGACGTGCCGGGTCTGGGGGAACAGGTCGAACGGACGGACCGAGACGACCTTCCAACCCTTGGCGCAGAGGTACTTGATGTCGCGGGCCTGGGTGTCGGGGGCGCAGCTGACGTACACGACGCGGCGGGGCCCGAAGGCATGGAGCTGCTCGAGGAAGGCCTCGTCGCAGCCCTTGCGGGGCGGGTCGACGATGACGGCGGATTCGGCGCCCTTCACCGGGAGGTTCTTGAAGATCGATTCGGCCGACCCGGCGATGAAGCGGCAGTTCAGCAGGTGGTTCAGCGTGGCGTTCTCGGCGGCCTTGCGGGCGGCCTCCGCGCTGACCTCGACGCCGTTGACGGACTCGAAGAGGCGGGCGCCGGACAGCGCGAAGAGCCCCGAGCCGCAGTAGGTGTCGACGAGGTGCCTGGCGCCGGACTCGTGCGCGAGCTTGATGGCGTGCCCGACGAACTGCTCGAGCACGGACGGGTTGTTCTGGAAGAACTCGCCGGCGCGGAACTTGAGCTGGATCGCGCCGACCTTCTCGGTGACGACCCGGCGGGAATCGGTGACGACGCCTTCCTCGCAGTCGCGGAAGAGCAGGGTGGCGCCGCGCTCGAAGCGGCCGGGGTTGGCCTTGATGTCCTTGCGGGCGCGGGCGTAGGCCGCGTTGATCGCGTCGGTCGCGATCGGGCACTTCGGGACGTCGACGACGCGGCGCGAGGTGCCGGCGGCGAGGAAGCCGATCGGGAAATCCGCCCGGCGGGGCGTCATGAAGTGCGGGGTGATCTTGGAGCGGTAGCCATACTGCTTCGGCGACGGGTGGCAGAGGTCGACCTTGGTCTTGATGCCGCCGAGGCGCTCGAAGGCCTCCGCGACCTGCTTCTGCTTCCATTCGAGCTGCTGCGGGTAGGCGAGGTTCTGGTACTGGCAGCCGCCGCACTCGCCGAAGAGGTCGCAGCGGGGCTGGACGCGATGGGGCGAGGGGACGACGACGCGGACGAGGTCGCCGCGCGAGAAATTGGCGGCGTTGTGCCAGATGCGGGCCACGACCTTCTCGCCCGCGAGGGCGCCGGCGATGAAGACGACCCAGCCGTCGACGCGGGCCACGCCTTCGCCGAGGTTCGTCAGGCTCGCGATCTCGACCTCGATCTCCTGGTGGTAGGTGAACTTGCCGGGCCGGAACTTGGAGGCGTCGGGCTTGCGGGACTGAGGCGGCTCGAAATCGGACATGGCGATAAAGTCCGCCTCCGGGCGGAGAGGTCGAGACTTATCCCCGCCGAAGGCCTATCCTTGCCCTTCGGGCGACCTTGGTGCTCACTTCGCCCGTGCCCGACGAGGTCATCCAGAGCCGACAGAACCCCCGCGTGCAGGCGTTGGCCCGCCTGCGCGACCGCGCCGAGCGCGAAGCCCGCGGGCTCTTCATCGCCGAAGGGCTCCGGGAACTCTCCCGCGCCCTCGAACGCAAGGTCGAGGTGGTCGAGGTCTATTTCTGCCCGACGATGTTCCGCGGCTCGGAGGCGGCCGAACTCGTCACCCACGCCCGTGCCGCGGGCATCGACTGCTGTGAGCTCGGCGCCTCCGCCTTCGAGAAGGTCAGCGGACGCGAAGGACCCGACGGCCTGCTCGGCGTCGCCAAGACCTGGAACTGCTCGCTCGACCGGCTCAAGCTTTCGGCCAATCCGCTCCTGCTCGTCGCCGAATCGGTCGAGAAGCCCGGCAATCTCGGCGCGTTGCTCCGCACGGCCGATTCCGCCGGCTGCGACGCCCTCATCGTCTGCGATCCGATCACCGACGCCTTCAATCCGAACGTCGTCCGCTCCTCGCAGGGCGCGCTCTTCTCCATGCCGGTCGCGGTCTGCGCCTCGGAGGAAGCCGCCGCTTGGATGAAGGCCAAGGGCGTGCGCTCGCTCGCGACCTCACCGGCGGCGACCAAGACTTTCTGGGATGTCGACTGCCGCGGCCCGCTGGCGCTGCTGCTCGGTTCCGAGAAGGACGGCCTTTCGAATTTCTGGCTTCAGGGCGCCGACGAGAGGATCTCGATCCCGCAGGCCGGCCTGTCGGATTCCCTCAATGTCTCCATGGCCGCCGGTATCGTGCTCTTCGAGGCCGTCCGGCAGCGTCGGAAATAGGCGCTGATGCGAAGTACGGTCTGCCACCTGGCTTCGTACGCTTCCTTCGGCCTGGGTGGTCTCTGTTTCTGGCTGCATCAACGGATCGGCGGCCATCTCGACGCGGATGGGTTCCTTCATGAGCCTTTCTGGCTACTGCCCATGGGCTGGCTTTTCGCGTTCAGCGGGTTGTCCTTCCTCGTCGTCTCCCTTTTCCGGCCCAAACAATAAGGCCGGGCTTGCGGCCCGGCCTTGCTGGAAGGAATGACGGTTAGCTCAGCCGATGGCCTTGGCGACCAGGTCGTCGAGCTTCTTGCCGTCGACGGCGAAGGCACGGATGCCTTCGGCGGTCTTCTCGGTGGCCATGGCGTCCTCGTTGTGGTGCCAGCGGAATTCCTTCTCGCCCCAGGCCTTGGCGGCTTCGCCTTCGGACTTGGCGGCGGCTTCGTCGAGCACCTTGGGCACCGCGGCGGAGTCCTTGGAGAGCTCGTCGAGGAGGTTCGGGGCGATGGTCAGGAGGTCGCAACCACAGAGGGCCTTGATCTGGCCGCAGTTGCGGAAGGAGGCGCCCATGACCTCGGTCTTGATGCCGT
>JBJTAX010000206.1:0-8891 GCA_046091055.1 Verrucomicrobiota bacterium
GGCTTCCTCGAGCTGCCGCGCCCACTCGATGTTGTTGAGTTCGTCGAAGCGGGCCCGCAGCTCGACGAGCGCGGTCACCTGCTTGCCGTTGCGGGCCGCCTCCTTGAGCGCCTCCACGACCGGCGAGTCGCCGCTGGTGCGGTACAGCGTGAGCTTGATCGCGACGACGGCGTCGTCGCGTGCGGCCTGCCGCAGGAAATCGACCACGGGCGTGAAAGACTCGTAAGGGTGGTGGAGAAGCAGGTCGGCCTGCGCGACGCGCCCGAAAAGCTTGGCGGGGTCGGCGCATTCGGCCGGCATCGCCGGCACGAAGGCGGGGTAGAGGAGGTCGGGACGCGCGACGAGGTCGACCAGGCTGCCCAGGCGGAGGAGGTTGACGGGTCCCGCGACCCGGAAGGCGTTGTCGGCGGCGAGGCCGATGGAGCGCAGGAGCCACCGCATCTCGCCCTCGGGGACGTCGGCTTCGATCTCCAGCCTGACCGGTGCGCCTTTGCGCAGGTTGCGGATCTCCTCCTCGATCGCCTCGAGCAGGTTGCCGGCTTCCTCCTCGTCGACGTACAGGTCGCTGTTACGCGTGATGCGGAAGGCCCATGAGCCCTGCAGCTCCAGCCCCGGGAAGAGCCGGTGGATGAACAGCTGGACGCCGTGGCTGAGCTGCGTGAGGGACTGTCGCGGGGCCTGGCCGACCGAGAGCACGCGCGGCAGGACGCGCGGAATGGGCACGACGGCTCGGCGGACTTCGCCTCCGACCGGGTCGCGGAGGAGGACCAGCAGGTAGAGGCCCTTGTTCGTGAGCACCGGGAAGGGGTGGGAGGGGTCGATCGCCAGCGGCGTGAGCGCGGAGAAGATGTCGCTGTCGAAGCGAGGCGAGAGTTCGGCGCGTTCGGCTTCCGTCAGCTGTTCGCGTGATCTGAAGACGATGCCTTGGGCGGCCAGCGCCGGCAGCAGCTGGTTCTTCCAGCAGGCCTGCTCGGCGTCCACGAGCGAGCGCGCCTTGGAAAGGACTTCGGTCAGGAACTCCCGGGTCGCCGGGTGGCTCGCGGACTCCTCCTGCTGCATGATGCCCGCCACCCGGATCTCGAAGAATTCGTCGAGGTTGGAGCTGGCGATCGAGAGGAAGCGGACGCGCTCCAGCAGCGGGACGCTTGCGTCCTCGGCGAGTTCGAGGACCCTTCGGTCGAAACTGAGCCAGCTGAGTTCGCGGTTGAACATGAGGGGGAGGTCGGTGAGCGACGCAGACGTCCCCATTAGGTTCCCATGATTCAGGGCAGGCAAACAAATGCCCTGCCGAGAATGTTACAATATGGTGCTCAGGAGCCGGTCGGCGTCCAAAAAACCTCTAATTCCCGATGATTGGCCAGACGGAGCTTCGGCGCCGCGGGATGGGGGTGGCGGACGATGTCGCCGCGCCCGAAGCGAGCCGCGAGCTTCTTGACCTCGTGCTTGGGCAGTCCGCGGGTAGGGACTTCGACGGATTCGATGCGGCCCTCGCGGATCGTGACGAAGCGGAGCAGGCCCTTGATGATCTGGACGTCCGAGACCAGCCGGGCCAAGCCGGGGGGCAACGGCTCCAGGGACGCGTCGGAGAACGCCGCGAAGGAAAAGCGGACCTCCCGCAGGTCGCGATGAAGGTGACGGTTGACGACCTCGGCGGACGCCGGCGCGTCCCAGGCGCGGGTCTCGTGGCTCCAATGTTCGCCGGCGCCGAGCTGCGGATCGGGCCGGGCGTCGAGTTCCGGCGCGACACGCGTCATCTCGCCGTCCGCGACCGCGTCGCTCAGCCGTTGCAGGCGCTCGGCCGTGATCCGCAAGGCGGGTTCAAGGATCAGGATCAGCCCGCCGGGCGCGAGCCGGGCCTTGAGTTCCTCGAACCAGCGGAGCAAGGCGGGGGCGTCTAGCTGCGGCATCTCGTTCAGGACGAAGCCGGCGACGATCAGGTCGAAAGGTCCTTCCGGCCAGGTGTCCGGCCGGGAGGCGTCACCGATGCGCGTGCGGACGGTCGCGTCGGCGCCGAGGACCGCTCCGCCGAAGGATTCCATCGCCGCCAGGGCGCTCGGCGAACGGTCGACGCCGGTCAGTCGGATGCCGCCGAAGCCCAGCTGTCGGAGGCGATGCGCCGCCGCGACGCCGCAGGAGCCGGGACCGCAGCCGAGGTCGAGAATCGCGGGGGCCGGTGCCGCGGGACGCCAGCCGCGCAGTCCGCAGACCTGGGCCAGGGCGAACGAGGTCCGGGTGAAGCTCTGCGGGAGGAAGAACACGCCGTAAGCCGCGAGCAGCCGCGGATCGGCGAAGTAGTCCGGGAACTTCCGGCCGGGGCGCTCGGTGGTGAAGAGGTCGGAGAGATGCGCCACCGCCGGCGTCAGGCGTCCGAGGGCTTCGTCACCGGCGCGTCCGGCGCCCAGTTCCGCCTGCCCGATCCAGAAGGCCTCGGCGGGCTCCGGGTAGGTCAGCTGCTCAGCCGGCGACATCGCGACGACCCTCCAGGGCGCTCCGGAGCGTGGCGGGATCGGCGAAGGTCAGCCCGCTGCCGCTCGGGAGGCCGAAGCCGATGCGCGAGACCTTGGTGCTCGGACGGATCGCATGGATCGCCTCGGTGACGTAATGGCAGGTGGCTTCGCCTTCGATGTCGTTGCCCAGCGCGAGGACGACCTCGGTGATGGGTTCGTCCTTCAGCCGCTGCTCGAAGGTCGCCAGATTGAGCTGATCCGGTCCGACGCCGTTGATCGGGGAGAGTCTTCCGTGCAGGACGTGGTAGGTGCCGCGATACGCCGAGGAGCGTTCGATGGCCATCAGGTCAGGGACCTGTTCGACCACGCAGACGGCGGCGGGGTCGCGCTTGACGTCCATGCAGACCGGACAGAGCTCCGTTTCGGCGAGGCTGCCGCAACGACCACAACGCCGGACGGCCGAGGCGGCGGCCTGCAGGGACTCGAGCAAGGGGGCGAGCTTGCCGGGGCGTTCGATCAGCAAGTGCAGGGCGAGGCGTTCGGCGGAGCGATGCCCCATGCCGGGGAGCATCTTCAGGAGCTGGCGGACCTTGTCGAAAGAAGGCGTCACGGGCGATCACATCCCGGGCAGGGAGAAACCGGCCGTGGCCTTCGACATCGTGGCCTCGTGCAGGGCGCGGGCCTTGGCCGAGGCTTCCTGGAGGGCGAGCACGAGGGCCTGCTCGACCACGGTCTTCTCCTCCCTGAGGAACTCCGGGTCGAGGGTCAGGCCATGGACGAGGCCGTGGCCGTCCACGGTCACGCGGATCGCGCCGCCTCCGTGCGAGACTTCGAGCCTTTCGGCCGAGAGCCGCTGCTGGGCCTCGGCGATGCCTCGTTGCATCTTCTGGGCCTGTTTGAGGAGTTTGCCTACGCCTGCCATGTTGAAGGGCAGGGTCTCCAGCGGCGGCGCGGAGTCAAGGTCGTCCCGCACGTCCCCGCTTGCGCCCGCCCTCGGCCCGGCCACCTTCATGCCATGCGGCCGCCGCGCGACCTTCAGATCATCGGTGACTTCGTCGCCCTCGCCTGGGAGGACGGACACGAGCAGTGCCTCCGGGCGGAGCTCCTGCGGGAGCTCTCCCCGAGCGCGGAGAACATGGGGGAGGTCGACATCCTCGGTCAGCGCTGGGGCGGCGACGGGCCCCGACGTTTCCCGGGCGTGACGGTGACGGGGATGAGTCGCGTCGGCAACTATGCCGTGTGCTTCGAATTCAGCGACGGACATCGGACCGGCATCTATGGTTGGGATTACCTCCGCGCCATCGGTTCGTCGAAATAAGCTTTTACGGGTTGCCCGCCGTCGGCCACGTGTCTCAATGCGGGACGTGAAAAAGACTTACGTCCTGGACACCAACGTACTGATTCACGATCCCGAGTCCCTGTTCAAGTTCGATGAGCACGTCGTCGCCGTGCCCGTCGAGGTGCTGTCCGAACTCGATCGTCTGAAGACCCAGCAAGGCCAGATCGGCGCCAGCGCGCGCCGCGTGAACCGGGCCATCCGGGAGCTCTTCGAGAACCGTTCCCTGAAGGAGATCGTCGACGGCGATCCCGCGAAGCCGGGTTCGCTGCACGCCGACCTCCGCGACGGCGGCGAACTGCGCATCGTGATCAACGAGGCCCTGATCCGCGACCACTTCAGCGGCCAGAAGGCCGAACGCCTGCGCGCGGTCTTCATGCAGGTCGACGCCCCCGACCACCGCATCATCGCCTCGGCCATCTATCTCCGCGACACTTCCAAAGGCCAGGTCATCCTCGTCACCAAGGACGCGTGCATGGCGCTGAAGGCGCAGGCCCTCGGCCTCGAAGTCCAGGATTACCGCAACGATCGCGTCGAGACGAGCGACGTCGGCGACTACCGTGCGATCAAGGTCTCGGCCGCCGCGATGCGCGATTTCCGCGAGCTCGGCCAGGTGCAGGTCAAGGTGAAGGAGGAACCCCCGGTGCTCATCAACGAGTACGTGATGTTCACCTCCGACTCCTGGAGCGAGCCCGCCCGTCACGTGGGCGAGGGCGCCTTCGTGCCGCTCGGACTCTACCGGGAGTTCATGTCGTCGGACAGCGGCGCCCGCAAGGGTCTCCAGATGCCCCGCGGGATGCGCGTCATCCCGAAGAACTTCGAGCAGTGGATCTTCCTCGACGCGCTGCTGAATCCGGAGATCCGCCTGGTCACGTGCTTCGGTCGCGCGGGCACAGGCAAGACTTTCCTGTCGATCGCCGCGGCGCTGTCCCAGGTGCTGAGCGATTTCTCCCCTTACAAGAAGCTCTACGTCTCCCGGCCGGTCGTCCAGATCGGCAAGGACATCGGCGCGCTGCCGGGTTCCAAGGAGGAGAAGCTCTCTCCGTATATCCAGCCATACTTCGACAACCTCGAGGTCCTCTTCTCGAAGAACGGCCACGCCGGTCCGACCCCGACCGCCAAGGAGGCCGTCGCCACGGACACGCAGCGGCGCCAGAAGAAGGCCCAGGCGATGAAGACCCCCCAGCCGATCTTCGGCTCGCAGTTCCAGGCGATCAACCAGCCGCGCAAGCCCTACCAATGGCTCATCGATTCCGGCCTGATCGAGATCGAAGCGATGACCTTCATCCGCGGACGTTCCATCGGGCATGCCTTCATGATCGTGGACGAGGCCCAGAACATGACGCCGCACGAGGCTAAGACCGTCATCACGCGCATCGGCGAAGGTTCCAAGGTGGTCCTGATCGGCGACCTGGACCAGGTCGACACGCCTTACCTGGACGGCAAATCCAACGGGCTCATCCATACCCACGAGCGCATGAAAGGACACGCCATCACGGCCAACGTCCGCCTCCTGAGCGGCGTCCGGAGCGCCCTGTCCGAACTCGCCGCCCAGCTGATGTGAGCAACTTCCGGTCCCGGTCGGCCCGGTCGGACTAGTCCGCTCTTGCGGCGTGCTTCGCGGCGGTTTCCCTTCGTGCCGTGGAGAAGGAGACCCCGATGCAAAGGCAGTACCGCGAGTTTCGTGAGAAGCTCGCGGCGGGGACCGTCCTGCTTTTCCGCCTGGGGGATTTCTACGAGGTCTTCGGCGAGGACGCCGAGATCGCCGCCAAGGTGCTCGGACTGACGCTCACCAAGCGAAACGAGACGCCGATGGCCGGCTTGCCGCACCACGCCGCCCCGGCCTACGTGAACCGGCTCCTGGCCGCCGGATGGAAGGTCGCCATCTGCGATCAGCTCGAAACCCCCGTCGCCGGCAAGCTCGTGCGCCGCGGGCTCACCCGCATCCTGACGCCCGGGACCGCGCTGGAGGACTCCCAGCTCGACTCGCGTCGCGGCAACTACCTGGCCGCGCTCTGTTGGGACAAGCAAGGCTGGCACGCCGCCTGGCTCGACGTCTCGACGGCCGACTTCCGGTTGGCGACCGACGCCGGTCCCTCGCGCCTGCTTCCGTTGCTTCATTCGGTCTCGCCCCGCGAGATCATCCTGCCCGAAGGAGCGGAACCGTCCGCGGACGACCGCGAGGCGCTCGAAGTATTCCTGCAGGGCCGGGCGATCTCGCGCCTTCCGGGCTGGAACTTCGACGGCGCCGCCGGCGCCCGACTGGTCGCGCAGACGCTTTCCGTCCACGGGCTGGCCGGGTTCGGACTCACGGACGATCACCCGGCCCTCGGTCCCGCCGGCGCGGTGCTCGGCTACGTCACCGACTCGCTCTGCGACCGCCCCAAGAACCTGTTCCGCCTCGTTGAGGCCAAGCTCGGGTCAGCCGTGCTCCTCGACGCCGCCTCTTCGAGGAACCTGGAGCTCTTCGCGTCTTCGAACGGTCAGCGCGAGGGTTCCTTGCTCGAGACGATCGACCGGACGGAGACCCCTTCCGGCGCCCGCCTGCTGGCCCTCTGGCTGGCCGAGCCGTCGACGGATCTCGCCACGATCGTCCGCCGCCAGGACGCGGTCGGCGAATTCTTCAAGCATCCGGGCGCGGCCTCCCGCGTCGGCGAGGCGTTCCGCGGGGTGCGCGACATCGCCCGCATCCTCGCCCGCCTGCAGAACCGGCTACGTAATCCCCGCGAGCTCGGGGGCGTGCGCGATACCTTGCGCGCCTTGCCGTCCATCCGCGAGGAGCTGCTCGCCCTCCCCGGCGGGGCGCTGGCCGGGCAGGCCGCGCGCATCGATCCCGAGCCGGCGCTGCTGGCTCGTCTCGAGGCGGCGCTGGGCGACGAGCTGCCGGTCGACCTGAGCGAGGGCGGCGCCGTGCGTTCCGGCTTCGACGCCGAGCTCGACCGGCTGCGCTCGGTGGCCACGGACAGCAAGACCTGGATCGCCGAATTCGAGCGCAACGAACAGGGCCGCACCGGGATCAAGTCCCTGAAAGTCCGATATAACGGCGCCTTCGGTTACGCGATCGAGGTCACCAAGGCCAACTTGGCCTCGGTCCCGCCCGACGATATCCGCAAGCAGACGATGGTGAACGCCGAACGTTTCACCACGGAGGAGCTGCGCGCGAAGGAACGCGAGGTCCTCCGCGCGGACGAACAGGCGCTCGCCCGCGAGACCGAACTTTTCCAAACCCTCCTGGCCGAGGTGGTCGCCCGGACGGAATCCCTGCTCGCCACGGCCCAGGCCGTCGCCGAGGCCGACATCCTCCGCGGCTGGGCCGAGCTCGCCCGCGAGGCGGGCTGGGTCAAGCCCGTCGTCGACGACTCCGACGTCCTCGAGGTCGGCGAAGGCCGCCATCCGGTCGTGGAACGCATGCTGCGTTACCGCCCCCGCGCCGGTTCGTTCGTGCCGAAAGATACCCGCCTCGGCAGCACGGGCGAACAGATCGCCTTGCTCACGGGCCCGAACATGGCGGGCAAGTCGACTTACATCCGCCAGGTCGCCCTGATCGCCTTGCTCGCGCACCTGGGCTGCTGGGTCCCCGCCTCCTCGGCCCGCGTGGGGCTAGTCGATCGCATCTTCTGCCGCGTAGGCGCGTCCGACGAGCTGGCCCGCGGCAATTCGACCTTCATGGTCGAGATGAACGAGACCGCGAACATCCTCAACAACGCCACGTCCCGTTCGCTGGTGGTGCTCGACGAGATCGGCCGCGGCACGAGCACCTACGACGGCATCAGCATCGCCTGGGCGGTGGCCGAGCACCTGCACGGGGCCGGCGACGCCGGGCCGCGCACGCTCTTCGCGACGCATTACCATGAGCTGACGAAGCTCGCCGGCTCGCTCCCCCGGCTGGGCAACTGGTCCGTGGCCGTGAAGGAATGGAAGGACGAGATCGTCTTCGTGCGCCGCGTCGTGCCGGGCGCGGCGGACCGTTCCTATGGCATCCAGGTGGCGCGCCTCGCCGGCATGCCGCCGGCGGTCGTGCAACGCGCCCGTGACATCCTCGGCGGGCTCGAGGCCGGTTCAGGACTGCCGTCGCAGGCCA
Source organism: Verrucomicrobiota bacterium (assembly GCA_046091055.1). GTDB lineage: Bacteria > Verrucomicrobiota > Verrucomicrobiia > Opitutales > UBA953 > UBA953. The sequence goes on from JBJTAX010000206.1 coordinate 7,865, forward strand.
AGCCGACCGGATCCATGCCGGTCGCGACGGTCCCGGCCAAGAAGCCTTCCGCGCCGAAGCCGCGGACGCCGGAAGCAGGTCCCGAGCTCGATCTCTTCGCCTAGATCCGTTCGTTCCATTCGCGGGAGGCGAACTTCGCCCATGTCCCCTCGTGGTCGAACTGATCGTAGATAGGCTCCGGCACGGCCGTCGCCCGGCTGCCGAGGACGTTGGCCAGCGCCACGGTGAAGTCCTCCTGGAAACGCGACCAATCGCAATCTGGCAGGTGCGGCCGCCAGACATAGCCCTCGATGAGCAGGCCATGGCGGTTTCTTTTCTGTGCGGCGCCCGCCACCTTGCGGCCGTCGTCGGCGCGGACGAGGTCGTTGGGTTCGGCGCGGCGCGAGCAGTCGTCGGGCGCCCTGTAGTCGCGCTGGCCGGCCGGCAGCGGGGCGAGCGTCACCGGCTGGCCTTGGCGGAGCAGGGCCTCCCGCAGGGCGTCGTGCACCGCGGCGTAGCTCGCCATGGCTTCGGCCTGGAAGAGCGGATGACCCGGGGGGATCACGAGGGCGAGAGTCCAGTCTTCGAGGTGGGAGACCAGTCCGCCGCCGGTGCAGCGACGGACCAGCGGGATATCGGCCGGGACCTGCGCGCGGTACTTGGCCCAAGGCTGCGACACGCCGAAGGTGAAGGCGGGCGCCGACCAAGCGAAGGGGCGGAAACGGATGCGTTCCGGAGCCGGGTAATGCTCGAGCAGCATCTGATCGGCGGCCATGTTGGCCACGGCATCGGCGGCTTGGCGGGGCAGGACGTCCATGCTCAGAAGTCTACGCCCTTCTCGAGCCGACGCACGACCTTTCGGCCGGTCTGACGCTCGTACCATTCCTCGCTGCCCCGGGGCACGCGCAAGGCGGCCAGCTGCTCGTCGTAGGATTGGGCCGGCGTGCGGAGCTTGCCCGCCAAGGGGTGCAGCCGCAGGCTGAGAGCGCGCGGCCGGGAAGCGGCGGCCGGGTCGTGGGCGCGGGCGCGGGGTCGGGCGAGGGCCTCG
>JBJTAX010000207.1:0-4164 GCA_046091055.1 Verrucomicrobiota bacterium
GGTGTTGTCTTCGCTCATGAAATCAGAAGGTCAGGCCGGCCTGGCGGGCGGCGTCGGCGAAGGACTTGACGGCGCCGTGATAACGGCGGCCGGCGCGGTCGAAGACGACGGTCGTGAGACCGGCGGCCTTCGCCTTGGCGCCGAACGCGGCGCCGAACGCGGTCGCGCCGGCGACGTTGGCGCGGAGCTTCCTGGCGCGGAGGTCCTTGGAGATGGTGGAAAGGGCGACGAGGGTCTTGCCCGCGTCGTCGTCGATGGCCTGCGCGTAAAGGTGCAGGTGGGTGAGCTTGAGGGCCAGGCGGGGACGGGCGGCGGTGCCGCGCACCATCTTGCGGATGCGCCAGCGACGCTTCTGCGCCAGGAGATTCTTCTTCTGCAGTTTCATGGAATGTTTTCGGGTCAGGCCGCTTAGGCCGTCTTCTTGCCCTCCTTGCGGCGGACGTATTCGCCTTCGACGCGGACACCCTTGCCCTTGTAAGGCTCGACGGGCTTGTAAAGCTTGATGGTCGAGGCGACCTGGCCGACCATGTGGCGGTCGGCGCCCGTGATGACCAGCTTGGTGCCGTCGGTGACGACGACGTTCACGCCGGCCGGGATGGTGTAACGGATCGGATGGGAATAGCCGAGGGCGAGGTCGAGGACGTTGCCCTTGAGCAAGGCCTTGAAACCGACGCCTTCGATCAGGAGGGTCTTGGAATAGCCGGTGACCACGCCTTCGACCATGTTGCGGATGATGGCGCGGACGGTGCCGTGCAGGGCGCCCGCGGTCTTCTTCTCGGTGAGGTCGCTCACGTTGACGACCTTGGCGTCGGCGACGACGCCGATCTCCTTCGGGAAGGGCTTCGAGAGTTCGCCCTTGGGCCCCTTGACGACGACGACGTTGTCCTTCACGGACACGGTCACCTTGTCGGGGATGTTGACGGGCTGCTTACCAATTCGGCTCATGGGAATGCGAGGGGGTTGGACGGGTTACCAGACCTTGGCCAGGAGCTCGCCGCCGACCTTCTGGCGACGGGCTTCGGCATCGGTCATGACGCCGCGGGAGGTGGTGAGGATGGAGACGCCCATGCCGCCGATCACCTTGGGCACGGCGCTGTAGCCGGCGTAGATGCGACGACCGGGGGTGGAGACGCGTTCGATGCTCGTGATCGCCGGGACGCCGGCGACGTACTTGAGAGAGAGCTCGATGACCGGCAGGCCGTCGCGCTCGGCCTTGCGGGCGGCGGCGAGATAGCCGGAGTCGACGAGGATCTTGGCCACGCCTTCGCGGAGGCGGGACCACTGGACGGTGACGACGGCCTTGTTGGCCTGGGAACCGTTGCGGATGGAGGTGAGGAAATCCCCGATGGTGTCAGTGGAAGCGGACATGGTGTGGGTTGGCTTGGGGGTTACCAGGAGGCCTTGGTGACGCCGGGAATCTGGCCGTTGAGCGCGAGCTCGCGGAAGGTGATACGGGAAAGGCCGAACTTGCGGATGACCGCGCGCGGCCGGCCGGAGATGGAGCAGCGGTTCTTCTGGCGGACTTTCGACGAGCTGCGGGGCAGCTTGGCGAGCTTGCGCTGCGCTTCGTAGAAAGCCTCCTCGGTGACCTTCGGGTCGGCGAGGACCTTCTTGAGCTCGGCGCGCTTGGCGGCGTACTTCTTGACGAGGCGGTCGCGCTTGAGGGCGCGCTGGATGACGGACTTCTTGGCCATGCTGGTAAGGAGGGGGAGGATTAGGCCTTGGCGGCGGCGGTGGTGGTGGCGGCGGCCGCGTCGGCGGCGCTGGAGCGGCGGAACGGCATGCCGAGGAGACGGAGCAGCTCGCGGCCTTCGTCGTCGGTCTTGGCGGTGGTGACGATCACGACGTCCATGCCCACGTTGGCGCGCTGGGAGCCGTCGGCCTGGGTCTCCGGGAAGATGGTGTGGTCGACGATGCCGAGCGAATAGTTGCCGCGGCCGTCGAGACGGTTCGAGGTGCCGCGGAAGTCGCGGATCATCGGGAGGGCGACCGCGGTGAGGCGGAGATAGAACTCCCACATGCGGGCGCCGCGGAGGGTGACCATGCATCCGAGGGGCATGCCCTGGCGGACCTTGAAGCTGGCGACGGACTTGGTGGCCTTGGTGATGACCGGCTTCTGACCGGAGAGCTTGGTGATGTCCTTGACGACTTCGGCCATGTGGCCCTTGTCGGCCTCGGCCTTGAAGGCGGAGTTGAGGACGATCTTCTTCAGGTTAGGGACTTGGTGGATGTTCTTGTAACCGCGGCTCTTGATGAGCTCGGGGACGACCTTCTCGAGGTAGTGCTTCTTCAGATAAGGAACGGTTGCCATTTGCGTGGGAGATCTCGGGTGGTTTCGTCGGGGTTACTTCTTGGCGGCGGACTTGGCCGGCTTCTTGGCGCGACGGGCGTCCCAGAGGGAGCCGAGCATCACGTTGGAACGATGGATGGGGGCTTCCTTCTCGGTGATGCCGCCCTGCCCGTCCTGGGTGCGCTTGAGGTGTCGCTTCACGAGGTTGAGGCCTTCGATGGTGACGCGTTCGGCGGTGCGGTCGTAGCTGACGACCTTGCCGCGCTTGCCTTTTTCGGCGCCGGCGATGACGACGACTTCGTCGCCTTTCTTGATGTCGGTCTTGGACATGGTGTTCAGAGTACCTCGGGAGCGAGGGAGATGATCTTCATGAAGTTCTTGCTGCGTAGCTCGCGGGCGACGGGCCCGAAGATGCGGGTTCCCTTGGGGTTGCCGTTCTCGTCGAGGATGACGACGGCGTTGGTGTCGAAGCGCAGGTAGCTGCCGTCCGCGCGACGGATCGGGGCGACGGTGCGCACGATGACGGCGCGGCAGACGGAGCCTTTCTTCACCTGGGCGTCAGGGGTCGAATCCTTGACGGAGCAGATGATGATGTCGCCCACGCCGGCGGTGTCGGTGAGCTGGCCGAGACGGCGGATCATGCGGACCCTGCGGGCCCCGGTGTTGTCGGCTACTTCGAGCCGGGAAAGCATCTGGATCATTGTGAGAAGGGTCGGAGGGGGACGGGCCGGATTAGTCTTCGATCGACTGGGCGGCGATCTTGGCGGCTTCGACGACGCGCACGACGCGCCAGCGCTTCAGCTTCGAAAGCGGGCGGGTCTCCATGATCTCGACCTTGTCGCCGGGCTTGCACTCGTTCTTCTCGTCATGCGCATGCAGGACGGTACGGCGCTTGACTTCCTTGCCGTAGACGGGGTGCGGGACGGTGTACTGGTAGTTGACCTTGATGGTCTTGTCTCCCGAGCGGGAGGCGACGAGACCCAGGAGGGTCTTGCGGTTGGAGCGGTCTTCGGACATCGGGGAAATCGTTGGTGGGTGGGTTTACTTCTTCTTCGCCGGGGCGGATTTGCCGGAAAGGACGGTCAGGCAGCGGGCGACGTCGCGGCGCAGGGCGCGGAAACGGGCGGGGTTCTCGACGGCGCCGGTCGCCTTCTTGAGGCGGAGGCTGAGGAGCTCCTCGCGGGCTTCGCGGACGCGCTTCTGGAGCTCGGCGGCGGCGAGGGGACGGAGCGCCGTGGCGGCGGTGGGCTTATCTTTCCGGTAGGTGGACATCGGTGAAAAGGGTCAGTTATGGGTGGTCGGAGCCGGGAGCATCAATACTTTTCGAGCTCTTCGCGGGCCACGAAGCGGCAGCGGAGCTGGAGTTTGGTGTCAGCCAGGCGCATGGCCTCGCGGGCCATCGTGATCGGCACGCCGGCGACTTCGAAGAGCATGGTGCCCGGCTTGACGCAGGCCACGTAGTACTCGACGCTTCCCTTGCCGGAACCCATGCGGACTTCGGCCGGCTTCTTGGTCACCGGGGTGTGCGGGAAGATGCGCATCCATATCTTGCCCTTGCGCTTCAAGGCGCGGGAGATGGCGATGCGGGCGGCTTCGATCTGGTTGGCCGGGACGCGTCCGCGGTCGAGGGACTGGATGCCGAAGTCGCCGAAGGACAGCGTGTTGCAGGCCGTGGCGTTGCCGCGGATCTTGCCCTTGCGGTGCTTGCGCCACTTGGTGCGGGCGGGTTGGAGATTGGCCATGTTCGTCTGGTAGAATGGGGAGTTGCGGGATTAGAACTCGGAGTCCTTGGTGCAGATCCAGCACTTGATGCCGACCTTGCCGGCCAGAGTCCGGGCTTCGGTGAAGCCGTAGTCGATGTTCTCGCGGAGGGT
>JBJTAX010000208.1:0-3252 GCA_046091055.1 Verrucomicrobiota bacterium
GCCGCCCGTCTCTCGCGCGACGCCGCCGAAGGCGTGCGTTCCGCCCACGCCATCCTCACTTCCGACACCCGCCCGAAGTCCGTCACCGCGCGCTTCGTCTGGGAGGGTAAGACCGTCACCCTCGCCGGCGCCCTTGAGCAGGTTGTCGATCACCGAGGTGACGATGAGGTTGCCGGTGCGCGCGTCGGCGACGACGGAGCAGGCGACCCGGTTGGTGTTGGCGACGTGGGCGGTGTCGGGGAACTCGCCCGACTTGAGCAAGGTCACGAACGGCCGGCCGGCGAAGGCCTGCTGCCAGGCCGCCTCGACCTGCGCGACGGATACGCCCGGGGCGGGCACGACGATGGTCGTGGCGATGCCGCGGTGCATCGGGGCGAGGTGCGGATTGAACTGCACGACGACCGGCCGGCCGGCGGCCGCGCCGAACTGCTCCTCGATCTCGGCGAGGTGCCGGTGCCCGGGGATGCCGTAGGCCTTGATCGAGCTGTCGCGCTCGGAGAACAGGAACGCCACGTCGGCTTTCTTGCCGGCGCCGGAGACGCCGCTGTAGGAGTTGATGATCAGGCGGCCCGGTTCGGGCTTGAGCAGCCCGGCGCGCAGCAGCGGCACGAGCGGCACCTGGATGCTGGTCGGGTAGCAGCCGGGGCAGGCGATGAGCTTCGCGCTCTTCCACGCGTCGTCCGTCTGGAGTTCCGGGATGACGTAACGGGCCTGCGCGGCGAGCGCCGGCGCGGGATGGTCGTGGCCGTAATATTTCTTATACAGGGCGAGGTCGCGGAGCCGGAAGTCGGCGGACAGGTCGAGCACCCGCTTGCCGGCGGCGACGAGCGGCGCGGCGTATTCGGCGGCGACGCCGTGCGGCAGCGCCAGGAACCAGACGTCCACGTCGGACTTCGCGCATTCCTCAGGCGAGGAGGCGGAGAAGACCAGCGCCGGGTCGACGACCCCCCGCAGCCGCGGGATCTCGGCGGCCACGGACTTGCCGGCCAAGGTGCGCGAGCAGACGGCGGCGAGCCGGACCCGCGGGTGGCGGGCCAGGACGCGGACGAGCTCCTCCCCGGTATACCCGGAGGCGCCGACGATGCCGACCTTGGTCAGGTTTTGGGACATGGCTTGGGAATTTGGATGATGAGAATGACGAACTGATGGCTGGACTGGACGGAATGGGCAACAAAAAGGCCCCGGGATGCCGGGGCCTTCGCGGTTTCCTGTCCCTTCGCGGATTAACGCTTGGAGAACTGGAAGCGCTTGCGGGCGCCGGGGCGGCCGGGCTTCTTACGTTCGCGCATACGACCGTCGCGGGTAAGGAGACCTTCCTTCTTCAGGGGAGCGCGGAGGGTGGCGTCCATCTTCTGGATCGCGCGGGCGAGGCCATGGGAGATGGCGCCGGCCTGACCGTTGGGGCCGCCGCCGATGACGCGGACCACGATGTCGAGCTGGCCGTCGAGGCCGGCGGTCGTGATCGGGAGGGTGGCGGATTTCACCAGGGCCTCGGTGTAAAGGTACTCCTCGACGGGCTTGCCGTTGACGACGATGGAACCGGAGCCGCGGGAGAGGCGGACGCGGGCCGAGGCGGTCTTACGACGGCCGACGGCGGTGATGGCGGAGGACTTGGCGGTCATTGCGGAAGATTCGGTCGATTAACCCTTGAACGGGATCGGGTTGGAGGCGGCGTGGCCGTGCTTGTCGCCGGCGTAGACGCGCAGCTTCAGGAGCATGGCATTGGCGAGGCGGTTCTTGGGAAGCATGCCCTTGACGGCGTGGGTGACCAGGAACTCCGGACGGCGCTCGCGCATGGCGGCGGCGGTGCGGCGGTAGGCTGTGCCGACCCAGCCGGTGTAGAACAGGTAGGTCTTGTCCTGCTCCTTGGACCCGGTGAGACGGACCTTGGCGGCGTTGATCACGATGACGTAATCGCCGGTGTCGACGTGGGGGGTGTAGGTCGGCTTGTGGCGGCCGCGGAGAATATTGGCGATTTTGACGGCGAGTCGGCCCAGGACCTGGTCCTTGGCGTCGACGACATGCCAGGTCTTGTCCTTGAGCTGCACGTTCTTGGCTAGCGTGGTCTTCATAAAGAGGGAAAGCGGGAACATGGGAAAGGACCCCCCTCCGTCAACACCCGAATGCTCCCCTGCCCCCGTCGGCCGCAAATTGGCCGAAAACATGGCGGGCGCGGCTGAAACCGCGCCCACCGGAGGACCTTGCCAAGGCGCTCAGAAGATGAACTTGGCGTACACCCGGCCCCAGAAGATGGACCCCTTGGTCAGGGCCTGGCCGTCGCGGTTATGGGCCCAGTTGACGCCGGCGCCGAGTTCGGGCCCGCGACCGATCTGCCGGGTGACATCCAAGGACGCCCCGGTATAACCATAGGCGTTCTTGGCAGCGTAGACCGAGGTCGAGGCGTCGCAGAGGCCGGCATAGGCCTTGACCACGATATCGCAGCCGGTGAGCCCGAGGTTGGAGCCGGGGAAGGTCTTGGACCCGGCGACCTCGACGGTGAACTGCTGGAGCTCGGTGCTGTAGTAGACGTAGGTCGAAGGCTTCAGGGCGACGTTGCCGAGCGTGACGCCCGCGTAGACCTCGCGGTTGGAGTCGATCTGCGTCACGCCGTGGGTGGCGATCGTGCGGACGGTCGCGGCGGTCAGGCGCTGGTGGCCGACATCGATCTCGCCGAAGGAAAAATCACGGCGCAGGCCGACGGTGTAGGTACGCTCGACGGCGTCGGCGTTGAAGAAGTTCGCGTAGATGGAAAGACCCGACAGTCCCGGCGCGCTGTAGTCGAGGGTGACGAGGGTCTGGATGAGGCCGTCGCGGTCCGAGCGCTCGATGCCACGGAAGACGTTCTTGCCGTCCCATTATACGAGGCCGCGGAGGGAAAGGTCGGAGGTCGCGGAGGGCACGGGAGCCGGGGGGGCGTCCTGGGCGACGCCGGCGCAGGCGAAAACAGTCAGGGCGAGGGCGGTGAGGGCGGGTTACATGTGCGTGGGTCCTGACCATGATTACCGCCCAAACCCAAGCCGTTGGCAAGCCCCAAGGAGCCGCCGACGGCGAGACGCCGGCCGCCGAGGGGCCGGTCACATCGCGGCGATGATCGCGTCGCCGAACTCCGAGCATTTGATCTCGGTCGCGCCCAGCATCTGACGGGCGAAGTCGTAGGTCACGCGACCTCCGCCGATCGCGCCGTTCAGTCCCTTGAGGACCAAGTCGGCCGCTTCGGTCCAGCCCATGTAGCGGAGCATCATCTCGCCGGAG
>JBJTAX010000209.1:0-4923 GCA_046091055.1 Verrucomicrobiota bacterium
CGAACAAGTCGTCGGTCGGGATGCCATGCTTCTTCATGACCTCGGCGGCCAGGGCGTTCTTCTCGACGATCGAAGCGGCGGTCTGCTTCTGGGCGGGATTATCCGGGATGGGCGTAGTGCTCGCCCAGATGAGCTTCGCGCCGGTCTTCTCGAGACGGGCGACGATCTCCTCGAGCCGCTTCACGTAGTCCGCCGCCGGCGTGGCGCGGTCATGGATGCCGAAATTGAAGTGGATGACATCCCACTTGCCGGCGCCGAGCCAGACGTCGAGGTTCTTGAGCCCGGAGGCCGTGGGGCCGCAATTGGCCGGCGCGCGATGGACGTTGGCCTTCCCGGCGAGGACCGCACGCGTCGGCTGGGTGTAACCGCGGGAAACCGAGTCACCGATGAGCAGCACGCGCGGGAGCTTGGGGTCATCCTGCACGAAATCCCAGGCGTTGGACTTACCGGCGACCTTGTCGCGCTTGTGCAGGGGGAGGTAGAAATTGCCGAGCTGCGACTGCAGCACCTTCTCCCATGCCTGTGCCTCCGGCGAAAGCGTCGCCACCCACGCCTGATACTTCTCATCCACGACCTTGTCCTGCGCGGCCTTCTTGGCTGCCGCCTGGGCCGCGGCTTCCTTCGCGTTCGTGGGCTCGCCCTTCGGCGGCTCGGCGGCATGGACGCAGAGAACGAGGCTGAACAGGGCGAGGAAGGGCTTCATGGCGGGGCGTGATCCGATGCAACCACCCTTCCGCCCGCCTTCAAGCCGTCACAGCTTCCACGACCTGAGTCAGCAACCGACGGCGATGCGCCAAACTGCGCGCCGCGGCCGCGGCGGAACCGGCCTGCAAGGCGGCGACGCCGCCAAGGCCATTGGCTCCGCGCACGAAATCCGCATCCTCTTCGGCCCAGAGCGCCGCCATGGGCCCGTCGACCTCCGGATGAAACTGCATGCCGACCGAGCGCCCAAGGCGGAACATCGGGACCGGACAGACCTTCGTCGAGGCCAGCAGCGTCGCGCCAGCGGGCAGCTCACAGGCGTCGCCATGCCAATGCAGGACCTCGATGCTCGCCGGCAGGCCGCGGGTGATCGCATCGGTGCCGTGGAAATCCAATCGACCCCAGCCCACTTCACGGCCCGGACCGCCGGCCGCATCCTTCATCGGCGTCACTTTCGCGCCCGCCGCATGTGCCATCAGCTGCATGCCTAGGCAGACGCCGAGGTTCGACCAGCCGCGGGCGAGGCGCTCACGGAGCAGCGCCACCTCTGCCGCCAACCAAGGCATCGTCGGATCATCCAGGTCCGCCACGCCCATCGGGCCGCCCATCACGACGAACAGATCGGCCGCGCCCAGATCGGTGGGCAGTGGTTCACCTCGGAAGACTTCCCGGGATTCGAGTGCATACCCGGCTGCGGCGAGGACGTCGCCCAGCATGCCCGGCTCCTCGTGCGGGACATGGGTGACACAGACGGCGCGCGGCATGCGGGCGAAACTTTTTCTCCGGCTCGCCTGACTGGCAAGCCCTCAGCCCATCCGTCGCATTTTTGCTCAGTTTAGGACAGTCATGCTTATCTGAGGCGAAGTGAGGCTTGGACAAACGAGCCCCAAGGCTCTTGGCTGACGGCTTGGACGATCACGCCGCCCATCCGTCGCTGCCCGAGTCCCTCGCCAAAGCCTGGGACGAGGTCCGCCGCGCGACCTCGCCCCACCTCTCCGCCCGACACCTCAAGTTGCCGGACGGGGAGTCGCTCGTGTTATGGCAGTTCGTCGGTCCGTCCGCCGCGCATGACCCGATTCGGCTCGGGCTGTTCACCGGCATCCATGGCGACGAACCGGCCGGACCGTTGGCCGCGGCGATGCTGCTGGCTCGTCTCGCCGGAGAACCTGCGCTCGCTTCCGGCTATCACCTCACCTCGTATCCGCTCATCAACGTCGACGGCCTGATCGCCGGCACCCGCGGCGACCGCGACGGCGTCGACCTGAACCGCGAATTCTGGCGCGATTCGTCTCGGCCAGTGGTGCGGGCGCTCGAACACGAACTCCGGGCGGCGCGCTTCCAAGGCATCATCGCCCTCCAGGCCGCCGACACCTGCGAAGGGCTCTATGGCTACGCCCACGGCCGGCTCTTGAACGAGGAACTGCTCCGCCCCGCCCTGCGCGCCTCGGGCCAGCACCTGCCCATGGACCGACGCCCGCTCATCGACGGCTTCGCGGCCGAAGCCGGCGTGATCCACTTCTGCTTCCCCGGCGTGCTCTCCGCGCCCCCGGATCAGCAGCCAGCGCCGTTCGACATCATCCTCGAGACGCCCGCGAAGGCCCCCGAAGCCCTGCAGGCGGCGGCGATGGTCGACGGCGTCCTCGCGATCCTCGCGGAATACCGGCGCTTCATCGCCTTCGGTGCGGACCTCTGAGGCCGCCCGTCACTTCGTCACCCCGCTGAGCGGATGCTCCGTCACCGCCTTCCAGGCGATTTCCTGGAGCAGGCGGTTGAGCTTCTCGGCCTCGGGCAATTTCGCGAGCTGGCCGACGACGGGAAGGCCGACCGGCGAACGCCGATACATGACGGCGTAGTGACAGTAGGCCGAGAGCACGCGGATCTGCGGACCAGGATGGCCAAGCACGTCGGTGAAGAGCTCACTCTGGCGGCCCACGCCGGGAGCTTCGCCGGCGATGACTTTGGCACGCAAGGCCAGCACGGCCTCGCCGCTGGGCACGACGGCGATGCGCGCGCCGGGGATGCGGGCGTTGAGCTCCTTCACAGGTCCTTCGATCATCGCGAAGTAAGGGTCGTGCATCGCGCGCAGTTGGGCGAGCGTCTTGCCGTCGCGGTCCACCGCTTTCGGCCGATCCCGGCTCAGCCAGATGGCGGGATCCTCGTAAGGCACCCAGTTCTGCTGCAGCGTGAAGCGCAGGTCAGCGCGGTGCGCCAAGCCCAGCTTCACGAAGTTCTCGATGCCAGGATCCGGCAGGAAGGTCGGCGCCATCGTGAAGATCTCCGCCTTGCCCGAAGCCAGCACCGGCTTGGTTTTGTTCTTCTCTGGGGGCAGGTCCCAGTGCTGGATCACTTTCGAGCCGCCGATGGAGGAGATAGCCAGCTGCTCATGCCCTTGGATGCCGGCGGCCTTGGCCATCTCCGCGACGAGCGGAGGCATCCACACATGGAAGCTGTGGCCTGCCGTGAGGACCTTGAGCCCAGGCGGAGGGGCGCCGGCCTCGGCGGCGCGGACCGAAGAAAGCGACAGCAGCAGAGCCAGCAGTAGCGACAGGGAGCGCATGTCCGCATCCTTGCCCTTCGCCTAAGTCCGTCAACTCAGAGACCTCCGACGAACCGGAGGTCTCTGCCAAGAAAGGCCGGCCAGAACGGGCCTTACTTGCTGGAACGATACGGACCGGCCGGGAGGGCGTCGGCGCCGGCCGAGTAGACGCTGACTTCCGGGAAATTGGCCCAGGCGTAACGGACCTCCTTCGGGGCCTTGACGCCGTTGACGGTGACGGTCGCGCCGTCGGCCTTGGCCTGGGCGAAGACCCACTTGTCGTCGGCGCCGAGCAAGGCGAAGCCCTTGCCGTCGTTCTTGAGGACGACCGGGCGGTCGTAAGTGAGCACGAAGGCGTCCCCTTGACGCTCGGCCTTCACCACGCGCGGGGCTTCGCCGACCGGGCGGGCCTGGTAGACGCGCCGGAGGGCGACGTAGGCGAGGCGCTCGCCGACGGGCAGCTTGTCCTTCGGATGGATGTCCTTCTCTTCGCCGAGGTCGATGTTCACGGACATCATCGCGCCCGGCACGTTGTCGGCGATCCACTCCATGGATTCGCGGATGCGGGGCCAGCCGCCATCCTCGACGGCGAGCTCCGGCTTACGGGCCATGAAACGCGGGAGCTGCACGATGAGGAACGGGAACTCCTGACCCCAGGCCTTGTGCCAAGACTTGATCATGGAACCGAGCACCCACTTGTAAGCCTCGGGCTGGCCGGCGTTGGATTCGCCCTGATACCAGAGCGCGCCGCGCACGGAATAACCGACGAGCGGAGCGACCATGCCGTTCCAGTTCATGTGCGGGCCATTGGACCAGACCGGAGCGAGCTTGCCGGCGTCCTGGCGCAGCTTGGCGGCGACGGCCTTGTCCTTCTCGGACTTGAGGCGCGCCTGCAGCTTATCGAGGGCGGCGGCGCGCGCCTTGATTCCGGCGGCTTCCTTGGCGTCGAAATCCTTGGCGTCCGGGACGTCGGCATACATGCCCTTGGGGCCCCAGGCTTCGGCGCGGGTACCGCCGATGGAGGTATGGATGACGCCGACCGGCTGCTTGATGTTCGTGCGCAGTTCGCGGGCGAAGTAGAAGCCCGTGGCGGTGAAGGATTCGACGGTGTCCGGGCCGGCGAGCTTCCAGGAACCCTGGACGTCCTCGACCGGCTCGGCCTTCGGCGTGCGCGCGACGGTGAAGACGCGCAGGCCCGCGTCGGCGGGGCGGGACTTGGCGTCCGCGGCGGCGGCGGTACGGCCGACGGTCCACTCCATGTTCGACTGACCGGAACCGATCCAGACTTCGCCGACGATGACATCGCGGGCGGTGTAGGTCTCTTCGCCGGAACTGACGACGAGATCCTGGCCCTGCTCGGTCGGCTTGAGACCGGCGAGCGTCGCGCGCCACTTGCCATCGGTACCGGCAGTGGTCGTGGCTTCGGCGGAGCCGAGCTTGACGCTCACCTTAGCACCGGGATGGGCCTTACCGAAGACGGCGGCGTCACCGGCCTGGAGGACGGCATGGTCGGAGAAGAGGGAGATGAGCTTGAGCTCTCCGGCCGAAACGAGCGCGGAGCAGCAAAGCACGAGGAATGAGAGGCGGGTTAGCATGGGTTAGAGACCACCTTCCGGGCCAAAGGTTGCCAATTCCTAATGTCCGCTTCAAATAGACTAAACTCCCGCCCAGCCCCGCTGTTCTAT
>JBJTAX010000210.1:0-3391 GCA_046091055.1 Verrucomicrobiota bacterium
CTACGCCTCCGCCGACGGCCTGCTCCTGCGCGTCCAGGCCGCGCTGGCCACGGCCGGCTTCGCGCTCGTCATCGCCGCCGGATGCTCGCTCACCCATCACTTCCTCGTCGGCCGCGTACGATCGATCGTCACCGAGATGGAGATCGCCGCCCATTCCATCGTCACCTTCGTCCGCCACGAGCTGCCGGAGGAGAAAGCCGCCCGCTCCTGAGATGCGCACGCCGCTCGGAGTCCTGGAGAAGGTGCGGCCCGCCGAACGCGGCTTGGACTTCGCTCCGCTCGCGCTGGCCCTGGCCTGTGCGGCGCTGACTTACGCGCTCTCGGCGGAATTCGTGTTCGCGCCCGGGATGTACGTCGGTTTCGACGGGCGTGCCGTCGCCGCGACCACGCTGAAGACCCCGGCCCTGGCCAAGCCCGACCTCGCCCGGACCTCCGCCACCGTCACCCTCGTGTCGGCCCGCGGCGCCGGCGTCTTCGTGGTGGCCGGCCGTGTGGTCGACCGTGACGGCCTCGCCGCCGAGCTCCGGCGCGTCGCCGCGGCCGGGGGCTCCTCCCGCCCGGTGCTGATCAAAGCCGACGTCGCGCTGACGATGCAGACCTTCCTCGACGTGTGCGCGCTCGCCCGCGGCGCCGGTTTCCCCGGCGTCCTCGTCGCGGCCGACGAACGCTGATTCACGGTTGCCAGACGGGATTCTGACGGAACAGAGTCGGTCCAAGTGTCCACCCCCGCGCCCAGCCCCGCCGCCAACCACGTGCCACCCCGGCACATCGGCATCATCATGGACGGCAACGGCCGCTGGGCCGCCGCGAAGGGGCTGCCCCGGCTCGAAGGCCACCGCCGCGGGGCTGAACGGCTGATCGAGGTCATCGACGCCTGCATCGACGACGGGGTGAGCATGCTGACCGTATTCGCCTTCTCGGCCGAGAACTGGAAACGGCCGCTGGATGAAGTCAGCGGCCTCTTCAAGCTCGGCGAGTGGATCCTGCGCGCGCATCTCTCCCGGCTGGAGAAGCGCAAAGTCCGGCTGCGCGTCATCGGCGACATGACGGGCGTGCCCGAATTCGTGCGCCGGCCGCTCGAGGACGTCATGAAGTCGAGCCGCGACAACACCGCCTTCACCTTGGTCGTCGCGCTGAACTATGGCGCGCGCCAGGAGATGGCCGCCGCCGCCCAGGCGCTCGCCGCCGACGGGGCCGCCGGCCGGCGCGCGCCCGAAGCCGTCGACAGGTCCGCCCTCGAGGCCCGCCTGCAGACCGCCGGCATGCCTGACCCGGACCTGATCATCCGCACGTCCGGAGAATTCCGCCTGAGCAATTTCCTGCTGCTCCAGTCCGCCTACGCCGAGATCGTGTTCACCTCGGTGTTCTGGCCCGACTTCGACCAGGCGCAGCTGCGGCTCGCGCTCGCCGAATACGCGAAGCGCGAACGCCGTTTCGGCCAGACCCGCGAACAGCTTCCGCCCTCCGCCCTCCGATGAAAGACCGGGCCCTCAGCACCATCGGCCTCTGGGTCGTCGTCGGACTCGTCATCTGGATCGGCAACTTCTTCTCGGTCGCCGAACAAGCCTCTTTCGGGCTGCTCGCGCTGGTCGTCGGCGCCGCGCAGCACGAGTTCTACCAGCTGGCCCGCGCCATCCCGGGCGTGGGTCGGCCGAGCCCGTCCGGCATCGTCGCCGGCTTCATACTGCACTTCGCCCTGTTCTTCCTGGCCCCCGAGGAGGCCCGGGCCAACGCCTTGCTGACCGGCGGCGCCCTGGTCGTCGGCCTCCACCTGCACTCGCTGCTCCGCCATCCCGGCGCGGTGCCGCCGCTGCTCCGCCGTTTCCCGACGCTCTACGGCTTCGCCTACCTGCCGTTCATGCTGGCCTCGCTCATCGCCATCGCGCGCATGAAGGACGGCCATCTGCTCAAGGCCGAATCCGTGGGCCTGTATTACGTCGTCTGGGTCTTCGTCGCGACGAAGTTCACCGACGTCGGCGGCCTGGTCTTCGGCGTGCCCTTCGGCAAGCATAAGCTCGCCCCGAGCATCAGCCCCGCCAAGAGCTGGGAAGGTTGCGCGGGCGGACTCGCCTGTTCGGCGATGGCGTCGGGACTCTACGCCTGGATCATGCGCGACGCCGTCGGCGTCCCTTTCATGATTCCGTGGAAGGCGGCGGTCATGGCCCTGCCGATCGCGGCGCTGAGCATCCCCTCCGACCTCGTCGAGTCCGTCTTCAAGCGGCTCGCGGGCGCCAAGGACTCCGGCGCGACCATCCCCGGCATCGGCGGCGCGCTCGACCTGATCGACAGCATGGTGCTGACTTCCCCCGCCGCGCTGATCCTCCTCTCTTATTGCCTCGACTGGGCGAAGCGCGCCGGATGACGGCGCCCGCGCCAGCGATCCACGTCCTGACGGGCCCGACCGCCGTCGGCAAGACGGAAGCCTCCCTGCGCTGGGCCGAAGAGCACGACGCCGAGATCCTCTCCTGCGACTCGGTCTGCGTCTATCGCGGGATGGACGTCGGTTCGGCCAAGCCGACCGCCGAGGAACGACGCCTCGTCCGCCACCACGGCCTCGACCTCGTCGAACCCTGGGAACGCTACTCCGTCTCGCAGTACGTCGAGATGGCCCGCGCCGCCATCGCCGGCGCGCACGCCCGCGGTAAGCGCGTCCTGGTGACGGGCGGCAGCGGTGTCTACCTGGCGGCCTTCTTCGGCCCGGTGACCGACGAGCTCGAGATCCCCGAAGCGATCGCCGAGGAGGTCCGGACGCTGTATCGCCAAGGACCGGCCTCCCTCTTGTTCCGCCTGCGCGAACTCGAGGGCGCCGACCTCCCCGAATGGCTGGACGTCCAGAACCCCATCCGGGTGGCCAAGGCGCTGGAACGTCGCCTGGCCTCCGGACGGTCACTCGACTCCCTCCGCGACGAATTCCTGACCCGCCGCGGTCCTTTCGCCGACCATACGGTGACGTTCGAGCTGCTGGAGCGACCCGATGCCGAACTGAAGGCGCGCATCGCCGCCCGGACGGAGAATATGCTCGCCCAAGGCATCATCGAAGAGTCGGAACGCCTCCTGGCCATGGGACTCGACCCCGAGCTGACTTCTTCCCGAGCGGTGGGTTATCGGACCGTCATGGACTGGCTGGAGGGCGGGAAACGGGTCGCCCGGTCGGGAGTCGCCGAACGGATCAATCTGGACACCTGGGCCCTTGTCCGAAAGCAGCGTAAGTGGTTCCGGCGCCTTGGTCTGGCCAAAGAAGGGGCATAATGCGCATTTTCACCCTGTACTGGGGGGCCAAACGAGTGACCCGCGTCAAAAAAGGCACTTTAAAGGCCTTTTACCGCCTCCGTCCTTGCTTACCCCTGTTTTTTGACCAATTTCACAGCCGAACCCCCACCCACCCTAACCA
>JBJTAX010000211.1:0-2600 GCA_046091055.1 Verrucomicrobiota bacterium
CCTACCCCTCTCCCTAAAGTCCATGCTCCTCCGCCTCCTTCCTCTCCTGGCCGCGGCTTCGCTTTCCGCCGCGACCGTCTCCACCTTCGCCGGCTCCGGCGAGCAAGGCTATGCCGGCGACAACGGTCCCGCCACCGCGGCGACCTTCAATCTGCCCCATGAACTCCGCTTCGGACCGAAGCGCGGCAACCTCTTCGTCGTGGACATGCAGAACCACGCGGTCCGCAAGATCGACGTCAAGACCGGTGTCATCACGACGGTCGTCGGCACGGGTAAGCCGGGCTACTCCGGCGACGGCGGCCCCGCTGACCAGGCCCTCCTGCGCAATCCGCACAGCATCCAGTTCGACGCGAGCGACGACCTGTTCATCTGCGACATCGGCAACAACGTGATCCGCAAGGTCGACATGAAGACCAAGCGCATCAGCACCATCGCCGGCACGGGTAAGCCCGGCGTCACCCCCGACGGCGCCCCGGTCAAGGGCACGCCGCTCAAGGGCCCCCGCTCGATCGACTTCGACGCCGCCGGCAACCTCTGGGTCTGCACCCGCGAAGGCAACCAGGTCTTCAAGCTCGACCTCAAGGCCGACAAGATCACGCACGTCGCCGGCACGGGCAAGAAGGGCTTCACCGGCAACGGCGGCCCCGCCAAGCTCGCCACCCTCAGCGGCCCGAAGGGCGTCGCCGTCGACACCCAAGGCAACGCCTGGCTGGTCGACACGGAATCCCACTCGATCCGCATGGTCGACGCCAAGACGGGCAACCTCGAGCTCAAGATCGGCACCGGCGCCAAGCACGACGGACCCGACGGCGACCCGCTGAAATGCGGCCTCGCCCGCCCGCACGGCATCTGGGTGGACAAGGACGGCAGCGTCTTCGTCGGCGACTCCGAAAACCACCGCGTCCGCGTCCTGCGCCCCTGAGCGATGGCCTCCCGGCGCGCCTTCCTCCGGCAGGCCCTCGCGGCCGGCGCCTGGTATGGCGCGGTCGGACGATCCTTCGCGCAGGCATCATCGCCGCAGGTCCTCGGCCAAGGCGACTTCAGATATCGCGTCGTCCCCGGATGGGGCGTGCTCGACGAAAAGACGCCGGTCCATGATTGCCACGGCCTCGCCCGCACGGCCGACGGACACATCGTTCTGCTTACCAATCACGTCGCCAATAACGTCATCTTCTACGACGAAGCCGGCAAACTGGCGCACAAGTGGACCGGCTCGAAGTTCCCCGGCGCGCACGGTCTCTCGCTCGCGCCTCATCGGAACAAATCCACGCTCTTCATCACCGACCTCAATCTGCACACGGTGACCCGGTTCGCCCTCTCGGGCGAACAGCTCGGCGAATGGCGCCTACCCGCCAACACCGGAAAATATGCCAAGGAGTCCGACTACCGTCCCTCATGGACGCTTCATCGGGCCGACGGCGAGTTCTACGTCCTCGATGGCTACGGCAAGGACTACCTCCTGCATTACGCCGCGGACGGCTCGTTCAAACGACTGCTCGGCGGCCCCGAGGGCGGCATCGTCCACTGGGGACCTCATGGCGGCATGATCGACACCGACCCGCGTCCGAAGGCCGATAGCGCCGAGACCATGCTCATCGCGATGAGCGACCAGCAATACCTGCTTCGCCTCGACCTCTACGGCAAGAAACTCGGCCAGACCGACCTCCCCGGCGGCAACCCCCGCCAGATCCGCCGCTTCGGCCAGCACTACGTCGTGGCCCATCTCGCCGACAACTGGCCCAGGGACCGCAGCAGCCGCGGCTTCCTTTCCATCCTCGACCGCGAGCTGCGCGTCGTCTCGAACGTCGCGGGCTCCGCGCCCGTATACGACGCGGGCGACAAGCTCCTGCCGATGAAGCACACCGCCGACGTGTTCACGCACCCGCACGACGTCCTGGCGAACCCCGATGGTTCGCTGGTCGTCGCCCAGTTCGCGTCCGGCCGGACCTACCCGCTCAAGCTCGAAAGAATCTGATGCTCCGCCTCCTGCTCTGCTGGCTAAGCCTCACGGCCGGCCTGGCCTTCGCCGACCCGGCCCGGCCCAACATCGTGCTGATCCTCGTCGACGATCTCGGAACGGGTGACGTGGGTTGCTTCGGCGCCAAGGACATCCGCACGCCGAACCTAGACGCCCTGGCTAAGCAAGGGACGCGCTTCACCGATTTTTACGTGGCCCAAGCCGTCTGCACGGCCAGCCGCGCCGCGCTCCTGACCGGATGCTACCCCAACCGCGTCGGAATGCAGGGCGCGCTCAATCACACCAGCCGCTTCGGACTCAATCCTTCCGAGTGGACGCTCCCGAAGATGCTCCAAGACCGTGGCTATGCGACGGCTTGCTTCGGCAAGTGGCACCTCGGCACGGTGCCGGAACTTTCCGCGCCCCGCCAGGGCTTCGACGAATTCTTCGGCCTGCCCTACTCCAACGACAACTCGAAGTACCACCCTTCGCTCGCCTCCGAGATGCCGCCGCTGCCCCTGCTCGACGGCGAGAAGGTCGCCGAACTCGACCCTGACCAATCGACCTTCACCGTCCGCTTCACCGCGAAGGGCATCGACTTCATCGAGCGGCACAAAGATCGCCCCTTCTTCCTCTACCTGCC
>JBJTAX010000212.1:0-2617 GCA_046091055.1 Verrucomicrobiota bacterium
CTCGTGTTTCTTCTGGCCGTCCTTGCCCAGCAGGGTCGGGACGAAGCTGATCGAGTCCAGACCGGCGGGCGCCGGCAGGCCGGCCGCCTCGGCGGCGGTCGCGAAGAAGTCGCCGGCATACGACACATGGCCGGTCTCAGTACCGGGACGCACGCGTCCGGGCCACCAGGCGATGAAGGGCACGCGGATACCGCCGTCGGTCAGGTCACGCTTGTAGCCGGTGTAAGGACCGTTCGGATCGAAGCGCTCCGGATCCTGCCCCGCCTCGCGATGCGGACCGTTGTCGCTGCTGAAGACCACGAGGGTGTCCTTGTCGATGCCAAGCTCCCGAAGTTTTCTCAGCATCCGTCCGACATAGCTGTCCATCAGGGTGACCAGCGCGGCCTGTCCTTTGTCCGGATCGGGCCACGAGGCCTCGGCATACGGACCGAAGTCCGGGGCATCAGCCCCATCCTTGAGCACGGCGGTGCGTTCGTTGTTCGCATGGGGAATGACCATCGACCAATAGAGGAAGAACGGCCGGTCGCGGTTGCGCTCGACGAACCGCAGGCTCTCCTCGGCGAAAAGGTCGTCCGCGAACTTCTCCTTCTTGGTCGCGTACCCGCCGCCATGATTCCCCACCGGGGTCACGACGTTAGGCAGTGGCTCGCGCGTCTCGTTCCGCCAGAGATAGTCGGGAAAGTGGTTGTGGGCGTGGACCTGATTGAGAAAGCCGTAGAATTCGTCGAAGCCCTGCTTGCGCGGCAGTCCGGCCTCGGCGACTTCGATGTCTCCGAGGCCCCACTTTCCGATCAGCGCGGTGCGGTAGCCGGCTGACTGCAGGAACTTGGCTACGGTCAGGTCTTCGCCGCGTAGCGACTGGGCGGCGGGATTCTTGATGCCGGAATTACCCCGTACGCGGGTGTGGCCCTGATGCAGCCCGGTCATCAGGACGCTGCGGGACGGCGCGCAGACGGTCGCGCCGGCGTAGAATTGGGTGAAGCGCAAGCCCTCGCGGGCCATACGGTCTAGTTCAGGGGTACGGATGAGCTTCTGTCCGTAGGCGCCGAGGTCGCCGTAGCCGAGGTCATCGGCGAGGATGTAGATGATATTGGGCCGGCGTTCGACGGCACTGACCGCGAGGGCAAAGAGCAAAAGCAGGAGGCGGCTCATGGGGGTTCCTTACCTTCACCCGAACCACCGCGGAAAACAAGCCCGCTTAGGGATTGCCATAGCTTAGCCGGGAGACGACGACCTCGCGGGTCCTCCGCTGGATGGAGTAGAGCTCCTGCGGCCGCGCCGGATCCCAGGCAAAGGCCTGACCGGCCGAGGCAAACGCCACCTTGCCCTCACAGCGAGCCTGACCCCCGCCCGCAGGCAGGCTGAGCCGATAGAGTTCCTTCGCGTCATGCCCCGAGATCCAGACCATCCCGTCCAAACCGAAGCCGCCGCCCGAACTACTGAACATGCCGAAACGCGCCAGAAGCTCAGGCGGGAATGACCACTCGGCCACGGCCCGCCAGTCGGCGTCGTAACGTATGAGGCGGCTCCGCGCCGGATTGCTGTTCACCGCATAATGCGCGAAACAGACCAGCCAGCCCGCGCGCTCGGGCACTGCCCAGGTCAACGAGCCCGGCGGGTCGACGAAGACCTTCCGCCCGAGGTGTCGCAAGGTGGCGGCGTCGAAGAACTCCAACGAACTCTCGTCCGGCTTGGCGGGGAAATTAGAGTGGGCCACGACGAGCCGGTCGACGACGACGACGCCTGCGTTGAGATGCTTGATCCCCGATCCTGGCGGGGCGCTCCATGCACCGACCTTACGGCCGGTGGACTTCTCATATTTTCCAAGCGTCCGGTCACTGATGGCGTAGAAATACTCCGCCCCCACGGCCACGCCTTGGTTCGCTTCGGCCGCCGGCCAGCTACGCACGACCTCAAGACGCGCCGTCGGCGCGCTGACGCAGCCCACGAGGCTTGAGACAAAAAGGGTAAGCAGGCCGAGGCGCATGGACCCAAACTGGTGGCGCAATGAAGCGATTTCAATCATTACAATGCGAAGCTGAGCTGCTGCGGACACGTCTTAATGATTTATCCCTGACGCCATTCGGTCATCTTCACCTGTGCCCCATGCGTCTCCCGCGTCGCATCCTCCTCCTGCTGGTTGTCCTGCTCAGCGCCCAGCTCGGCGCCGACGACGGCATCAAGTCCAGAACGACTTATGAAAAAGCCTACGGCAGTTCCAAAGGCGCGCCGAAAGTCGACGCCGCCAAGGAGCTGCCGCACTACCCCGCCGTCGAGGCGGCCTCCGCGCTCGCTAACTGGAAAGTTAAACCTGGCTTCAAGCTCCAACTCGCGGCGCACGAGCCGCAGGTCCGCGATCCGATCGCGGTCTGCTTCGACGAACGCGGGCGGATGTTCGTCTGCGAGATGATCGACTACTCTGAGCGCCGCGACGAGATTCCCCACCTGGGCCGCGTCTCGGTCCTCGAGGACAAGGACGGGG
Organism: Verrucomicrobiota bacterium; assembly: GCA_046091055.1. Lineage (GTDB taxonomy): Bacteria > Verrucomicrobiota > Verrucomicrobiia > Opitutales > UBA953 > UBA953. The sequence goes on from JBJTAX010000212.1 coordinate 2,483, forward strand.
ACGGTTATTATGAGACGAGCCGCGTCTTCGCCGATAACCTACCTTGGCCCACGGGGCTGCTCTGGGCCAACGGCGGTCTCTACGTCCTGGCGACGCCCGATCTCTGGCGCTTCGAAGACCGGGCCGGCAAAGGCG
>JBJTAX010000213.1:0-5909 GCA_046091055.1 Verrucomicrobiota bacterium
CTTCCGTGGCCGCGCCGGGCGAGGACCACGCCGGGCCGGCGGAAATCCAAAGGGGCGTCGGCGCGCGTCAGGCGTCGCGCAGACGTCGCCTTCGCTTCGTCCTGCGGCGCGGCCACGGAAGTCCCGGCGAGCACCGCGGGCAAGGCCTGTGCCGCGAGTCCGCCGGCGAGGACGCCGAGCCGGGCGCGCAGCTCCGCCCTGCCCTCATCCGGCCCGATCGCCGTCCGGACGGCGGCATGCAGCGGGCCCGCGTCGAGGCGGCGGATGACCTGCTGGAGCGATACGCCCGTCTCGGCGAGGCCCGCGGCGAGCGCGCCTTCGACCGGCGTCGCGCCGCGGAGCGCCGGCAGGAGCGAGCCGTGGAAATTCACGAAGCCGAGGCGCGTGGCCGAAAGGAAATCTTCCTTGAGCAGCTGTCCGTAGGCCATCACCACGCCGAGGTCGGCTCTCAGCGAGGCGAGATGGGCGGCATCCGCGGTCTCGAGTTTCTCCGGCTGGAGGAGGTTCAAGCCCTCGGTGCGCGCCCAGGCGGCGACGGGGTTGGACCGGACCTCCTGACCGCGTCCGGCGGGCCGGTCCGGCTGCGAATAAACGGCCGCCACTTCGACGCCAGGAAGCGCGCGGGCCGCGGCGAAGGCCGCCAGCGCGATCTCATCCGAACCGAGCAGGACCAGTCTCCGGGACATGTGTCACTTGCGGGCCTGGCGCGCGGCGCGGCCTTTCCGCGAACGCGGCTTGTCCCAGCGGGTGTAGGCTTTCTTGCGGGCGACGCCCGCCTTGGCACGGGGGTTCTTGGATTTGCCCAGGCGCGGGCCCGACGGCCCGACGGCCTTCCGGGGTTTCGCGGTGACGCCGGCCTTGCCCGGCACCTTGGCGAGCGACGCCCTCCCCTCGGCGTCTTCGGCCGGGGCGGAACCCGCGGCGGCGCCGGGTCCGCCCACGCGGCGACCGGCCTGCTTCGGCTTGCCGACGATGTCCAGGAAGAGCGGGACTCCCGCGAGGTCGAAGCTTTCGTGCACCCCTTTCACGAGGAAGCGCTGGTAGGCGTCCTCGAGGCGTTCCTGCGAGTTGCAGAACAAGCGGAAGCGGATCGGGCGCTTCGAGACCTGCGTGACGTAGTAGCACTTGAAGCGCTTGCCCGAGACCATCCGGGGCGGACGCTTGATCATCAGGTCCTGGACGACGCGGTTGAGGCGGCCGGTGGAGATGGCGGTGCCGGCGCGCACGAAGACGCCTTCGGCGGCGTCGAGCATGTCCTCGGCGCGGAGACCCGTCTGCGCCGAGACGAAGAGGATGGGCGGATCAGGCAGGAAGAGGAGCTCGCGACGGATGGCCGAGCGGAATTTCGCGCGGAATTCCTCCTCGTCCTCGAAGCCGTCGATGTTCTTCTCGCGGAGGGCGGACTTCGCGAGGTCCCACTTGTTGACCACCACGACGAGTCCGCAGCCGAGGAGCGCGAGCTCGCCCGCGAGCTGCTTGTCGATGCGCGTCACGCCTTGGCCGGCGTCGAGCACGAGGAAGACCACGTCGGTCTCGGCCAGGATCTCGTCGGCGCGGATCTGGGAGAAGAAGTCGAGGGTGTCGCGCTTGTTGGCCGTGCGGCGGCCGGCCGTGTCGACGAGCGAGAACTTCGCCTGCGTGCCGTCGGCCTTGGTGCGCGCGAGCCGCGCGCGGACGGGATCGCGCGTGGTGCCGGCGACCTCGCTGACGATGAGGCGCGAGCCGCCCAGCAGACGGTTGCCGAGGGAGCTCTTCCCGACGTTGGGCCGGCCGGCCAAGGCGAGGCGGATCGGCCGGGCGCCTTCCTCGCGCGGGATCTCGGGCTCGGGCCCGAGCTGCCTGAGGATGAGGGCCTGGAGCTGCGGGATGCCGCGGCCGTGCTCGGCGGAGATCAGCAAAGGCTCGCCGAAGCCGAGCGCGAAGAACTCCGACATCAGCCCGGCGCGCTCCTCGGTGTCGGCCTGGTTGGCGACGACGACGACCTTCTTGCCCGCCTGGCGGAGCTTGGCGGCGACCTCGATGTCGAGGGCGGCGCAGCCTTCGGAGGCGTCGACGACGAGCAACACCAGCGCGGCGGCCGCCAGGGCGAAATCGACCTGCTCCTCGACGGCGTCGGCGACGACCTTCGGGGTGAGTTCGGCCCGGTAGAGACCGATGCCGCCGGTGTCCATCAGGGTGTAGCGGCCTTCGAAGACGTCAGCGGTGATGAGGTCGCGCGTGACGCCGGGCTGGTCGTGAACGATCGAGATGCGGCGGCCCACGAGGCGGTTGAAGAGACGGCTCTTCCCGACGTTGGGACGGCCCACGATGGCTACCGCGCGGGTGATCTCGGTGTTCCGTTCCATGGGAGGACAGTCACGGCTACCCGCCCGCCTAGCAAGCAAGGACGCTCAGCGACGCGGCAAGGCGTCCAGGAAGCGGGCGATCCGCTCGCCGGCCTCATGGATGCGCTCGTAGCTGGTCGAGAACGACGCGCGGCAGAAGCCGGCGCCCGCGGCGCCGAACGCCGTCCCCGGCACCATCGCGACCTTCTGCTGTTCCAGGAGCTTCTGGGCGAAGGCCATCGAATCCAGCCCGGTGGACGTGATGTCGGGGAAGGCGTAGAAGGCGCCGCGCGGGAGGTGGCACCTCAGGCCGAGCTCATTGATACGGCGGACGATGAAGTCGCGGCGTTCGCGATACTTGTCGCGCATGTGCAGCATCGAGTCGCGGCCGTTGCGGAGCGCTTCGACGGCGGCCTCCTGGCTCATGATGGGGGCGCACATGATGCCGTACTGGTGCACCTTGAGCATGCCGTCGATGACGGCGGCCGGGCCGCACGCGTAGCCGATGCGGAAGCCCGTCATCGCGAAGGCCTTCGAGAAACCATGCAGAAAGACGGTCCGTTCACGCATGCCCGGCAGCGAGGCGATCGACACGTGGTCGCCCTCGAAGGTCAGCTCGGAATAGATCTCGTCGGAAGCGACGAGCAGGTCCTTCTCGACGGCGAACTTCGCGACGGCCTCGAGCTTGGCGCGGTCGGCGGTACCGCCGGTCGGGTTCGTGGGGAAGTTGAGGACGAGGAGCTTGCAGCCCGGCCGCCAGGCGGCGCGGAGCGCGGCCGGATCGAGCGCGAACTGGTCGGCCGAGACGGTGCGGATCGGGATCGCCTCGGCGTGGCAGAGCGCGACGCTCGGGGCGTAGCTCACGTAGCAAGGCTCGTGGTAGAGCACCTTGTCGCCGGGGTCGAGCACGGCGCGCAGGAGGATGTCGAGGGCCTCGGAGACGCCGATCGTGCCGAGGATCTCGGTGTCAGGATCGTATTCCGGCCCGTAGTTGCGGGCGACGTAACGGGAGACCTCCTCGCGGAACTGCTGGGTGCCCCGGTTGTCGGTGTAGGAAGTGCGGCCCTTCTCGAGGCAGGCGATCGCGGCTTCGCGGATGTGGTAAGGCGTGACGAAGTCAGGCTCACCGATGCCCAGGGAGACGGCGTCCTTCATCTTCGACACGATGGCGAAGAAGTCACGGATGCCCGACTTGGGCAAGGTCGCGACCTGTCGCGCCACGAAACGGCCGGATGGATCCATGATCAGGGGCTGACCGATGGCTGGTCGCGACGGGAGGCCTCGGCGTTCACGATGAAGCCGTCCTTCTTGTAGGCGCGGAGGAAGAAATGAGTGGAGGTGCCCTGCACCCCGTCGATGCGGGCCAGGCGTTCGTGCACGAAACCGGCGACCTTGTAGAGGTTGTCGGCCGTGACGACGACCAGGAGGTCGTAGCCGCCGGACATCAGGTAGCAGCTTTCGACCTGATCGAAGCTGGAGATCCGTTCGGCGATGCCGTCGAAGCCGCCGACGCCCTCGGTGCGGATCTTGATCTCGATGACCGCGCGGACGCGATGCTCGGACTCATAGCTCGGGTTGAGCACCGGGCGCATGCCCAGCAGCACGCCCTGCTGGCGCAAGGCCGCGAGCTCGCGGTCCACGGCTTCGGCGCCGAGGCCGAGGATCCTGCCGATCTGGGCGGTGTCGAGGGCTTCCCCGTCGAGGATGAGCGTGAGTACGGAGTTCATGGGAGCAAATCAGGAGGCGGGGAGGGCGCGGCGGGCGCGGACGGCGGCGGCGAGCCCATCGAGCACGGGCACGGTCTGCTCGAAGGAGATGCAGGCGTCGGTGATGCTGCAGCCGTAGGCCGAGGCTTCCGTGCCCTTCCAGTCCTGACGCCCTTCCGCGAGGTGGCTTTCGATCATCACGCCGGCGATGACGCGCGAACCCGCGGCGACCTGCGCGGCGATGTCGGCGGCGACGAGCGCCTGGCGGCGATGGTCCTTGGAGCTGTTGCCATGGGAACAATCGATGACGAGCCGGGATGTCAGGCCGGCCTTCCGGATGCGCGCGGCGGCGTCGTTGACGAATTCCGCCCCATAGTTCGGACCCGTGCGCGAGCCGCCGCGCAGGATGACATGGGCGTCGGGATTGCCGGCGGTCTGGAAGATGGCGACGACGCCATCCTTGGTGACCGAAGGGAACCAGTGCGAGGAGCGGGCGGACAGGCAGGCGTCGACGGCGACCTGGACCGAGCCGTCGGTGCCGTTCTTGAAACCGACCGGCATGGAAAGACCCGAAGCGAGCTCGCGATGGATCTGGCTCTCCGTCGTGCGGGCGCCGATGGCGCCGTAGGACACCAGGTCGGCCACGTACTGGGGGGTGATCGGGTCGAGGAACTCGGTCGCCGCCGGCAGGCCCATCTCGGCGATGCGCGCGAGCAGGCCGCGCGCGAGCCGGAGGCCGTCGTTGATGCGGAACGAACCGTCGACCTGCGGGTCGTTGATCAGGCCCTTCCAGCCCACCGTGGTCCGGGGCTTCTCGAAATAGACGCGCATGACCACCAGCAGGTCGGCGGCATGCTTCCGGGCCTCCTGGCCGAGCAGCCCGGCGTATTCCAAGGCGGCCTTAGGGTCATGGACCGAGCAGGGCCCGACGATGACCATGAGACGGTCGTCCTGACCGGCGATGACCCTCGCGGCTTCCTTGCGGGCGGCCGTGACCACTTCGGCCGCCTTGTCCGAGGCCGGAAGTTCCTGCAGCACCAGGGCGGGCGTCAGCAAGGGGAGCTGACTGCGAATGCGAAGGTCGTCCGTGGTGTGGTGCATCGGTGAAGGGCTTTTTCCCGCGGGGAAAAGGGGGTAAATGAAGGGATGCGCCGCCCCTCTGTCAATGACGCGTCCCGGATTGACGAGCACGCCATCAGTATCAAAAGTGTCTCAAATCGGCATGCCGAAGCCCCCCTCCCAACCTTCCCCTGAACAATCCGGCGCCTTCAAGGCCTTCATCGCCGAGAAAGGACTCCGGGCGACCCGCCAGCGCATGGCGGTCTTCGAGGCGGCGCGCTCCGGCCAAGGCCATTACACGGCGGAGGACCTCCTCAAGCGCGCCCGTGCGATCGACCGCACGGTTTCCCGGGCCACCGTCTACCGCGCTATCCCGCTGCTGGTCGGCAGCAACGTCATCCGCGAGATGGACGTCGGGCGCGACCAGAAATACTACCTGGCCGAAGCCGGCAGCGCGACCTTCCGCGCCCAGCTGATCTGCGAGGACTGCGATTGCATCGTCGAAGTGGACGCCCCGTTCATGGAATGGTACGGCAAGGCCGTCGCCGCCAAGCACGGCATGCGGCCGATCGCCCAGAAACTCCAGGTCACCGCCGCCTGCCTCAACGAACGCTGCCCCAAGCGCCGCGCCCCCCGTCCATGAAGCTTCCTCCCGTCGCCGCCGTCTTCCCGCCCCTGCCCGCCGGCGGGACGCCCCTCTCCGCCCTGCAGCGCGAGGTCCTCGCCCTCAAGCGCGAGAAAGACGCGCTCATCCTCGCGCACAACTACCAGTGCGAGGACATCCAAGGCGTGGCGGATTACGTGGGCGACTCCCTCGGCC
>JBJTAX010000214.1:0-11699 GCA_046091055.1 Verrucomicrobiota bacterium
CGCCGCTCCCTGAACGAAGTCGTCGCCGGCCTCGAAGCCCGCTTCGTCTGGTCCCAGGCCACCGGTTCCAAGTCGGTTGACACCCTCGTCTACGAGCTCGCCTACAACATCGGCGCTAAGTATCAGGTCGCCGTGTCGATCAACGACACCGAGAACAAGGGCAACGAGACCTCCGTCTCGGTCCGCTACAACTTCTAATCTTCGGATTAGAGGCTGACCTGAGGGCCCCGGCAACGGGGCCCTTTTTGTTTTCCGAGCTGATCGGTCTGAGACGGTCAGGTGACGAATAAACGACAAAACCGCGTTTTAATGTTGTTTTCTCAACCGAGATGCCTACATCCGAACACGCATATGAAGCACATCCTCCCGATCCTCACCCTCACGACCCTCGCTGCCGCTGCCTCTGCCCAGAGCGCTGCCGCTGGTCTCTCCTACAACCGCGCTGGTCTCAGCTACAACACCGACGCCGCCGCCAACATCAACGGCTACTCCGCCTCGATCGAAGCCCTCGTCGGCTCCTCGAACGTCTGGGTCGGTGCCTCCGCTGACCTCAACTTCAAGGGCGAAGACAACGTCTCCGTTGGCTACCTCTTCAAGAACGTCGCTGCTGGCATCGACGCCACCGCCTTCATCGGCTCGAACGACGGCTACGGCATCATCGCCCGTCGCTCCCTGAACGAAGTCGTCGCTGGTCTCGAAGGCCGCCTCGTCTGGTCCCAGGAAGGTGGCTCCAACACCGACTCCTTCGTCTACGAGCTCGCCTACAACGTGAACTCGAAGTACCAGGTCGCCGTCTCGATCGCTGACGCCAACGGCGTCGCCGAGCAGACCTCCGTCACCGTCCGCTACAACTTCTAATCTTCGGATTAGAGGCTGACCTAAGGGCCCCGGCAACGGGGCCCTTTTTGTTGTCCGGGTATCGGGATTATTTCGCTTCGACGTGCACGGTGACCCGCATCTCGCGGTCGCCGCCGCCCCAATAACTGCCGTTGATCGGGGTAGCGTCGCGATAATCGCGCCCTACGGCCGAGGCGACGTAGGCCTCGTGGACGATCTTCTTGTTCGTCGGGTCGACCCCCAGCCACCCGTAGCCGGGCAACCATAGCTCGCACCAGGCATGGGAAGCGTGGCTGCCGATGACGTCGCCGCGTTTGGCGTCGTAGACATAGCCGCAGACATACCGGGCGGGAATGCCGATCGAACGGGCCAAGGCCAGCAGCAGGTGGGCGTAATCCTGGCAGACCCCTTCGGGTTTGGCGAAGAATTCCTCGGTATTCGTGCCGATATGGGTGGCGCCGGGGACGTACCTGCAAGTCGCGTGGATCATGTCCATGAGCCCGATGACGACCGAGAAAAGATCGCCTCGGTCTTTCTCGACGTCCACCCCCGCGCGCCAGATGTCGGGGGTGATGCGCACCGGACCGTCGGATAAAAGGAACGGCTGTAAGCTTTCGACGATATCATCAGCCCGGACGGCTGCGATCGGGACGTCGGTCGGGATGGCCGCGACCGGGGTGGGCAGGGTTTCGACGACGCTGGAGGCTTCGATGACCAGGTCCTTGTGGGGCTCCTCGATCTCGAACAGATGCACCGGGTTACGGTAAAGGTCGGGGTAGCGCCGCATCCGCACGGCCGGCAGGACGCGCACCAGGTGCAGGCCCAGTTTCTGCCGGAGGTTGGAGAGCGGGGTGACCCGCAGTTCGTTGGCGTTGTTGCGGACGGGCAGGGCGTAGCGGTATTCGGTCCGGTGGAGGATACGGAGCTTCATCGGCGCGCGGCGGCGTTATTGCTGCTGCTGTTGCTGCTGCTCGCGATGCCAGTCGGAAAGGCTCTCGGGGCGCGTCCCGCGGGGGAAGTGCCGGTCGATCTCGCCGGGCAGGAGCACGGAGGACTCGAAGACCGCCTGGCCGGCGGCGTTGAGCTGGACCTGGAGTTCGTCGATGTAGGCGTGCAGGCCGCGGGCCATCACCTCGGGCGGACCGGCGAAGCTCAGCCGGGCGAGCAGGGCGCCGGTGATCTTCTCGCAGGGGTTGGAATAGCGCCCGGTCGGCGTGCCGGAGATGTCATGCAGGACCTCGTCGGCCCGGCGGATGCAGTGCCGCACCGAACGGGGGAACTCGTTGGAGAACAGCAGCAGGTCGACGACGCCTTCGACGCTGATCTCGCCGCCATGGACGCGGCGGTAGCCGGCGTGGGCGCTGCAGGCCCGCAGCACCGCGCCCCATTGCAGGGATTCCAGGGCCGTGTCCCCGGCCGTAGCGGGCGTCTGGGAGCGGATGTCGAGGAAGCGGCTGGTCATGTCGGCGCGCTCCAGCAGGCGTCCGAGCTGGAGGAATGTCCAGCCCTCGTCGCGCGTCAGCGTGGCGTCGGTGATGCCATCGAACAGCATCGAGGAGGAGATGATCTTCTCGTAATAAGCCTGCGGGAAACGTTCCAGCAGCTGGAGCCCCTCGGGGGAGGTCACGAACAGGTTGAGGGCGTTGATCTCCGACCACATCTCATCGGAAATCTTGTCGCGCACCGAGCGGGCGTTCTCGCGGGCCTGGCGGATGCAGGACAGAATCGAGTCCGGGTTGCGGAGGTCGAGCGTCAGGAAACGCGCCACGTCCCCCGCCTGCGGGTTCGGATAGAGCGAGCGGAAGGCCCCTTCCATCGCCGTGGCCGCCAGGACCGGCGTCCAGTATTCCTGCGCGCTGCCGCGTCCGAGCGACTCGTCGTCGAGGAGCATCTCCTCGGAGACGCGGACCAGGCGCGCGAGGTTCTCGGCCCGCTCCATCTGGCGTGCCATCCAATATTGGTGGTCGGCGACCCGGGAAAGCATCATGGCGAGGTCAGGCCGCGAGGACCCAGGTGTCTTTGCTGCCGCCGCCCTGCGAGGAGTTCACGACGAGGGAGCCTCGTTTGAGGGCCACGCGGGTGAGGCCGCCGGGGAGGACCTTGACCGTGTCGCCCCAGAGCACGAACGGCCGCAGGTCGACATGCCGGCCCTCGAGGCCGCCGTCGACGAGCGTGGGGTGCTGCGAGAAATTCACCACCGGCTGGGCGATGTAATTCCGCGGGTGGGCCGAGACCTTGGCGTGGAACTCCGCGAGCTCGGCGCGGCTGGCCGTCGGGCCGATGAGCATGCCGTACCCGCCGCTCTCGTTGGCGGCCTTCACCACGAGCTTGGGCAGGTTCTCCAGGATGTATCTCTTGTCGGCGTCGCGCCAAGCGAGGTAGGTCGGCACTTGGTCGAGGATCGGCTCCTGGCAGAGATAGTAGCGGATCATGTCCGGCACGTAGGCGTAGGTGACCTTGTCGTCGGCCACGCCGGTGCCGATGGCGTTGGCGAGGGCGACGTTGCCGCGCCGGACGGCGTCGACGAGCCCCGGGACGCCCAGGCAGGAGTCCTTGCGGAATACCTGGGGGTCCAGGAAGTCGTCGTCGATCCGGCGGTAGATCACGTCGACCTGGCGCAGCCCGCGCGTGGTACGCATGTAGACGAATCCATCGAGCGCGATGAGGTCGCGGCCCTCGACGATCTCGATGCTCATCTGGCGGGCCAGGAAGGAATGCTCAAAATAGGCGCTGTTATGCACGCCGGGTGTGAGCAGGACCACGTTGGGGTTGGGGTTCTCGCGCGGGGCGACATGGCGGAGGGTCGCGAGCAGGTCGGCCGGATAGGTGTCGACCGGGCGCACTCCGCTGGCGCCGAAGAGCTGCGGGAAGACGCGCTTCATCGCCGCGCGGTTCTCGAGCACGTAGGAGACGCCGGAGGGGCAGCGGCCGTTATCTTCGAGGACGAGGTAGCGGCCGTCGCGGTCGCGGATCAGGTCGGTGCCGCAGACGTGGACGTAGGCGTCCTTGGGCACGGAGACCCCGACGAACTCCGGGCGGTAGTGGGAAGCCCCGAAGACGACCTCCGGCGGGATGACTCCGTCCTTGATGATGCGCTGCTCGTGGTAGACGTCGTAAAGGAACAGGTTCAGGGCCGTGATGCGCTGGACGAGGCCGGCTTCGATGTGTTCCCATTCCGCGGCCGGGATGACGCGAGGGAAGGGGTCGAAGGGGAAGACGCGCTCGGTGCCTTTTTCGTCGCCGTAGACCGTGAACGTGATGCCTTGCTTGAGGAAGAGCAGTTCCAGGCTGCGGAGCTTCTGGCTGAGTTCTTCTTGGCCGAGGCCGGCGAGCTTTTCGGCGACGTTGCGATAGTAAGGGCGGATGGAGCCAGCGGAGTCGACCAGTTCGTCGAAGAGGTTGGCCCCTTTGTAATCGGACAGGATCATGCTCAGAAGTAAGCAAGACCCCTGCCATCGGCCGGTCAGGCGGCGGATGGTCAAAAACCTCGCCGGCGCAGGCCTATCTTCAGCAGGCCGCCGCCAAAAACAAGCAGGTCAGAGCCCTTCCCGGTCCGGCTTGCCCTTGCCCGGCGCCGAGACGCCCTTGGAGCGGAAGAACTCGCTGAGCACCTCGGAACGGGCTTCGGCCAGCTTGTTCTTGCGCACGTCCTCCGGCGTCAGGAGCTTCTGACGCTCCGTCATGATGCGGCGCAGCTGCATCAGGGCGGATTGCTGCAGCTGACGGACACGTTCGCGGGTGAGCTTGAACCGTTCGCCGACTTCCTCGAGCGTGAGCGGGCTTTCGCCGTCGAGCCCGAAGCGGCGGGTCAGGATCTCAGCTTCGCGCGGGTCGAGGGCGGCGAGCATCTCGGCGACCTCGTCGTTGTCGGACTTGCCGCGCAGGGTCTCGAAGGGCGTGCGCTCGGACTCGTCCTTGACCAGGTCGCCCAAGGTGGCGTCGCCTTCTTCGCCCACGGGTTGGTCGAGCGAGGCGGCGCGGTTGGCGACCGATTTCATGTGCACGACCTTGGCCAGGGGGATCTCCATGGCCTGGGCGATCTCTTCGTTGTGCGGTTCGCGGCCGATCTCGGCGGCGAGACGACCCGTGACGCGGCGCATCTCCGAGATGCGGTCGACCATGTGGACCGGGAGCCGGATCGTCTTCCCGCTGGTGGCCAGCGCGCGCTTGATCGCCTGCTTGATCCACCACGAGGCGTAGGTGCTCAGCTTGCCCCCCTTGTCAGGGTCGAAGCGCTCCACGGCCTTGATGAGCCCGAAGTTGCCCTCGGAAATCAGGTCCATCAGGGAAAGTCCGAAGTTATCGTAATCCTTGGCGATGCGGACGACCAAGCGCAGGTTGGCCTGGATCATCTGCTGGCGGGCGGCTTCGTCGCCCTTGAGGACACGCCGTGCGAGGGCGGTCTCCTGTTCGAGCGTCAGGAGCGGCGTCTTGCCGATCTGGTCGAGGTAATAGCGGATCGGCGAACGCTCTTCCGAGGACAATTCTTCCCACGGCAGGCCAGGTTCGGTGGGGTCGGTATCCTTGTCAGGGCTAGGGACAGGGCTAGGGCTAGGAACTGGGATAGGGGCCGGGGTAGGGCGAACCTTGGGCGCCGGGGGCGTGGGCGTGTTCGGCGGCAGCTCGGGCTTAACTGCGACGGGCTTCTTCGCCGGAACCGGCGGCTTCTTCGGCGCCTTCACCGGCTGGGCGGCGACGGGCTTTTTGGTCCGGCCCTTCTCGGCGGCTTTCGTCGAAGGCTTGGCCTTGGGCGAGACGCTCTTCTTGGGCTTCGGCTTGGGCACGAGAGGTCTTCTCAGGAGCGCAGGCCCGCGGCGAGGCCGAGGGCGCGCAGGACGCTTTTGGATTTGTTGACGGTTTCCTCGTATTCCGAAGCGGGCACCGAATCGGCGACGACGCCGGCGCCGGCCTGGATGCTGGCGACGCCGTCGCGGAGCGAAGCCGTGCGGATCACGATGCAAGAATCATGGCCGCCGTCGAAGCCGAAGTAGCCGACCGCGCCGCCGTAGGCGCCGCGGCGTTCGCCTTCCAGCTCCGCGATGATTTGCATCGCGCGGACCTTGGGCGCGCCCGAAAGCGTGCCGGCCGGGAATGTCGCGCGGAAGAGGTCGAACGCGTCCTTCTCGGGCGCGAGCTGGCCTTCGACCTGCGAGACGATGTGCATCACGTGGGAATAACGTTCCACGATCGCGTAGTCGGGCACTTTGACCGACCCGGGGACGCAGACCCGGCCGAGGTCGTTGCGGGCGAGGTCGACGAGCATCAGGTGCTCGGAGCGTTCCTTCGGGTCGGCCAGCAGGTCGGCCTCGAGCTGGCGGTCGGCGGCTTCGTCGGCGCCGCGCGGACGCGTGCCGGCGATCGGGCGGATCTCGCACAGGCGGCCGGTGAGGCGGACGTTCTCTTCCGGGGACGCGCCGACGACGTCGAAGCCGCGGCCGGTCTCCAGCACGAACATGTAGGGCGACGGGTTCACGTGGCGGAGCACGCGGTAGAGGTCGAGCGGATCGCCCTTGAACGGCACGTCGGTGCGGCGCGAGAGCACGACCTGGACGCAGTCGCCGGCGCGGACGTATTCCTGGGTGCTACGGATGGCGGCTTCGAAGTCGGCCTGGCTGAAGTTGGCCTTGCCCGTGGCCAGCTCGGCGCTGGCCGGGAGTTCGGCGGCCACGGCGGCGCGCGGTCCGGTGACCACGGCGCGCAGGGCTTCGAGTTCCTGCTTGGCGGCGAGCCAGGCGGTGTCGGCGTCGGCCGGGGACTTCACGCGGGCGTTGACGATGAGGCGGAGGGTCTGACGGGCGTTGTCGAAGGCGACGACGCGGTCGACCAGCATGAAGTGGAGCAGGGGAGTGCCGGCCGGATCCTTGGCGGGCTTCGGGACGGTCGGCTCGATGCGGTGGACGTATTCGTAGCCGACCATGCCGACCATGCCGCCGACGAAGGGGGGCAGACCAGGCACCTTGGCGACGCGCAGGCCGGAGAGTTCCTTCTTCACCAGCGAAAGCGGGTCCGCCGGCGTCGGGAGGGTCTCCTTAGAGCCGTCGCGGCGGGTGATCTCGGTGCGGTCTTCCCAGGCGGTCAGGGTCATCGCCGGGGCGGCGCCGCAGAAACTGTACCGGCCGAGTCTATCGCCGCCGGTCACCGACTCGAACAGGAAGGGGGAGCCGAGGGCGCGGAGGCGGGCGTAGACCGAGACCGGGGTCTCCAGGGCGGCCATCAGGTCCAGGCACAATGGGATGAGGTCGGACTGCTGGGCCAACTGGCGGAAAGTAGCTTGGTCGGGGACTAGGCTCACGCTTGCATTTAGATGCGTTAACCTATGGTTTGGAAACCAATTAAAGCAAACCGCCCAGATTGAAGCCGGCGGCCCGAATCAGCCCTTTTTGCCGGCAGTCCAGCGACCCCAGAGGGACAGGGGGAGCAGGCGCCCGTTGTTTTCCTGTTTCAGGGCGAGTTCGCCGATGTCGACCTGGCCGCCGAGGCCGCGGGTGACGTCTTCGAGCAGGTTGTGGCAGAGGATCGAGGAAGCGTCGATGGTGTAGACGGTCAGGATCATGAACTGCGCCTGCGGGGAGAGGAGTTCGCGGCAGGCGCGGAGCAGCGGGGCGAGGTCGCGTTCGACTTTCCAGAACTCGCCGGTCGGACCGCGGCCGAACGCCGGCGGGTCGAGCATGATGGCTTCGTATTTGTTGCCGCGCTTGACCTCGCGCTTCACGAACGTCATCGCGTCCTCGATGATCCAGCGGATGGGCTCCTGCGCCAGGCCCGAGAGCTCCTGGTTGCGGCGACCCCAGGCGACGGCCGGCTTCGAGGCGTCGACATGCGTCACGTGCCAGCCGGACTGGGCGGCGTTGAGCGAGGCCGCGCCGGTGTAGCCGAAAAGGTTGAGCAGGCGGGGGCGGGGCTCGAGTCTCTGGGGACGTTCGGCCACCCAGCGCCAATGAGGCGACTGCTCGGCGAAGACCCCGAACTGCTTGGAGTTATCCATGAACCGCAGCTGGAAGCGGAGCTTGCCCAGCCTGGTCTCCCATTCCTTGGGGCAGCTGCCCTTTAGTTTCCAGCGGCCTTCCCGGCCGCCTTCCTCGTGCTCGGCGACGGCGCGGGCCCATTCGGCGGCGGGCAGAGACTTGCTCCACCAGGCCTTGGGCTCGCTCCGGATCATGCGGACGCCGCCGATCTCCTCCAGCTTGAAGCCGTCGCCGGAATCCAGGAGGCGGTGTCCCTCCCAGTCGCTGACTAGTACGCTGATGTCCACGGGCGCATCGTGGGCGGCCGGCGGCCGGGAGGGACGCCCGCTTTTGCTCGCCAAATTTTTCCCGGTGCTTCCTGTTGGGAGCATGACGCGTGAACTGGCCAGCGCCCGCTGGGAGACGAAGGTCTCCGGGTTGGTCGCGCTCACGCGCGACTGGACGGGTCCGGGGCTGCCGCCGCTCACGCTGAATCCGCCGGCCCGCCTGACCTTGCTCGAGCCGGCCGACGTCCGCGCCTGGGCCTGTCGAGCCGGTCATTGGATCGAGGCGGGCCGCGTCCATTTCTTCTTCTGGAAGGCGCTTTGTCCGGCGGCCGCGGACGTTTCCGGCAGCGTGGTGGGACCCTTCAACGACTGGGGGCGCGCCGTCGACATGGAGCGCTGGACGCTGCGTCCGGTCTGCGTCGCGGGCGCCGAAGGCTTCGAGCTCGCCGCGGATCTCGCCGAAGTCCTTGGCGCGGCCGAGGAGACCGGCTTCAAGTTCCTCCGCGACGGAGGCCGCTGGCTCGAGCCGCCGCATGACGCCGACAAAGTCCGCCGCGCCGACGACAATCATCGCAACCTCGTCGTCTCGCGTCGGCGCACCGACCGGCATGTGTTCCGTTTCCATGCGGCGGACGTCGATCCGTCCGCCGCGCCGGTCCGCATGATCTACGAGACGCCGGAAATGCTGGAGCTGGGCGACATCCTCGCCTCCGAGCCGCTCGACGTGCTCGAGCCGCCGGGTGCTTTCGGGGCGAGCGTCGGCCCGCGGGGCACGACGTTCCGCGTCTTCGCGCCCCGCGCCTGCGCGGTCGAGGTCGTCTGGCGACATCTGGCCGGCGGTCCTACGCACCCCTTGGTCCTGAAGCCCGAAGGGCAGGGCGCCTGGTCGGCATCCTGCCCTGAGGACCTCAGCGGCGCCCATTACTGGCTGGAGGTCAGGTCGCCCGAGGATGACGGCACCGGCGAGCGTTTCGGCGTCGCCTTGTTCGTGGACCCGTGGGCCCGCGCGGTCGTCGGTCCTGGTCAGGTCGCCGGTCTCGTGGTCGGTCCGGCCGCCCTCCGCCCCTTCGATGACGGCTTCGTCCCGCCGGCGGTCGAGGACCTCGTGATCCTAGAAGGCCATCTCCGCGACCTGCTCGGCCTGGCCGAAGACGCGCCGGCGGCCGGCGGCTACCGGGACCTCGCCCGCACCGTGCGCGCGCACGGTAATTACCTGCGTTCGCTCGGCGTGAACGCCCTCGAACTGCTGCCCTGCGCCGAGTTCGAGCATGCGCACAAGGACGAATACCACTGGGGTTACATGCCGGTCAGCGCCTTCGGCGTCGCCAATCCCTACGCGTCGGCCCCCGGGGTGGCCGCGATGGAGGAGTTCCGCGACCTCGTGCGCGCATGCCATGAGGCCGGTCTCGCCGTCATCATGGACGTCGTCCTGAACCACTTCGGCGCGCCCAACGGCCTCGGTGCGATCGACGCGCCCTATTACTACCGGGTGGACCCGCAGGGGAAGCTCACGAACTGGAGCGGCTGCGGCAACGACGTGCGCGCCGAGGCGCCGATGTTCAAGCGGCTCGTCCACGCGGCGCTGCGCCACTGGACGGAGACGCTCGGCGTCGACGGCGTCCGGCTCGACCTCGCGGAGCTGCTCGGCACGCCGCTCCTGCGCGAGATCGAGGCCGACTTCCGCGCGCGCGCGCCGCACAAGATCCTCCTCGCCGAGCCGTGGAGTTTTCGCGGACACGCCGCGCGCGACCTCGATCACACCAGCTGGACCAGCTGGGACGACGCCTTCCGGGAGTTCCTTCCTTCCTACGTGCGCGGGCACGCCAAGGCCGCGGACCTGCTGCATCACGTCGCCGCCTGCGCCTTCCGGCCTTCCGCGCGCCTGCGGTACGCCCAGTCGCATGACGACATGGCGTGGCTGGACCGCATCACCGAGCGGTCGGGCGCCGACGCGCTCGACCCGGCGCCCGCCGACGTCCTCCGGACCCGTCTCATGCACGTGATCCTGCTCTGCTCGGCGGGGGTGCCGATGCTGTGCGCCGGCCAGGATTTCCTCATGACCAAGCGAGGCGTCAGCAATACCTGGCGCCGCGGCGACCTCAACCGGCTGGACCCCGTCCGGCTCGAGCGTTTCCGCGCCGAGCATGAGTTCGTCGCCCGCCTGATCGGCTTCCGGCTTTCGGCCGCCGGCGCCGTCCTGCGGCCGAAGCAGGTGGTCTCGCCCGGCTGGATGCTGGTCACGCATCAGCACGGCGGCGAGGCTTTCGCCGCGGTCTTGAACGCCGACGGCGCCCTTGGGCCGTCCCGGGTCCTGATGGCCTGCAATCCGCATGACCGCGAGGTCGTCTTGGCGCTGCCCCGGCCGGGCGAATGGACGCCGGTGGTCGTCTCGCCGTTCCCATCCTGTCTCCAGGCTCCCGGGCCCGTGCCTAGGATCGAGTCGGGCAGGGTCGTTTTGCCCCCTCTGGCTTCGGCGGTCTGGGCGTCGGCGGACTGATTCGCATTCTCGCTTGCCAATGCGGGGAGGCAGGCCCTTTTTCATCCCTTTCCCGCCTCGGCGAAAACCTCCTTCTTCATACACCACACCATGGCCACCAAAGTAGCTATCAACGGATTCGGCCGCATCGGCCGTCTCGTCTTCCGCGCCCTCGTCGAACAGGGCCACCTCGGCTCGACCTTCGACGTCGTCGCCGTCGGCGACATCGTCCCCGCTGACAACCTCGCCTACCTCCTGAAGTATGACTCCACCCAGGGTCGCTTCAACGGCACCGTCTCCTCGAAGAAATCCTCTCCGGACAAGGCCGAGGACGACGTCCTCGTCGTGAACGGCAAGGAGATCCTCGTGGTTTCCGCCCGCACGCCGGCGGAACTTCCGTGGAAGGCCCTCGGCGTCGAAGTCGTCATCGAGTCCACCGGCCTCTTCACCGAAGCCGCCAAGGCCAAGGGCCACCTCGAGGCCGGCGCCAAGAAGGTCATCATCTCCGCCCCGGCCAAGGACGAGGACATCACCGTCGTCATCGGCGTGAACGACGACAAGTATGACGCCCAGAAGCACCACATCATCTCCAACGCCTCCTGCACCACGAACTGCCTCGCGCCGCTCGTCCACGTGCTGCTGAAGGAAGGTTTCGGCGTCGCCGAAGGCCTGATGACCACCGTCCACGCCTACACCGCCACCCAGAAGACCGTCGACGGTCCTTCCAAGAAGGATTGGAAGGGTGGCCGTACCGCCGCCCAGAACATCATCCCGTCCGCCACCGGCGCCGCCCGCGCCGTCGCCCTCGTCCTCCCGGAAGTGAAGGGCAAGCTGACCGGCATGGCCTTCCGCGTCCCGACCCCGACCGTCTCGGTCGTCGACCTCACCGTCAAGACCACCAAGGACACCTCCCTCGCCGAGATCAAGGCCGCCCTCAAGAAGGCGTCCGAGACCTACATGAAGGGCATCCTGGCCTACACCGACGAAGAAGTGGTCTCCTCCGACTTCATCCACGACAAGAGCTCGTCGATCTTCGACGCCGGCTCCTCGATCGAGCTGAACAAGAACTTCTTCAAGCTCATCAGCTGGTACGACAACGAGTGGGGCTACTCCAACCGCGTCGTCGAGCTGCTGGGCAAGGTCACGGCCAAGCTC
>JBJTAX010000215.1:0-7650 GCA_046091055.1 Verrucomicrobiota bacterium
TGGTCCGCTCGTCGTGGATGACGCCGTCGCGGTCGTCGTCCGCGCTGTCGAGGTCGAGCTGCGTGTCCTTCATGCAGATACCCAGGCGCGTCTCGGCGTCATACATGAACGCCAGACGAACAGCGCGGTCGCGGCCGCTCCGAGCATCGCCAGCACGAACGCGAGGGCCAGGCGTTCCGCGGCCGTCGTCAGCAAGAGCCTCATGCGCGCGGCGACAGCCGGGCCGCGGCGTCGCGGAGAAAGGCCGTCAGCCGGAGCAGGAAGAACGGCGAGGGCGAGCCCTCGGCCGGGGCGAGCGCTTGCTCCGCCGCGGCGATCTCGGCGTCGAGAAGGCGGAAGGACTCGCGCCAGGCTTCGGCCGAGATCAGGCGACGGGGGTCTCCGCCGGCGCGGAGATCGACGAGGAAGCCTTTGCCCGAGCGGTCTCTTTCGAGCAGCATCGGCAGCGTGAGTTTTCCGCTGGCGGCGTCGGTACCGAGCGTCTTGCCGGCTTTGGCGTCGTCTTGCAGCAGGTCGATCAGGTCGTCGTAAATCTGATAGGCGACGCCGAGGTGCCGGCCGACGAGGGCGCAGGCCGTGTCGTGCGACGCCGGCCGGTCGGCCATGAGCGCGCCCACCTGGCAGGCCCCTTCGAACAGTTCGGCCGTCTTCAGGCGGATGTGACGGTAGTAGTCGTCCAAGGACAGGTCGTCTCGTCCGCGGGAGAACGTCTGGCAGACCTCGCCGGAGCAGACTTCGCGCGAAGCCCGGGCCACGATACGGCAGAGCTCCGGGGTCGGGTGGTCGGCGGCGAGCACGAGCGCGTGGGCGAAGAGCGCGTCGCCGAAGAGCACGGCGGCGTGCGCGCCGTGGGTGCGGTTCGGAGTGGCGCTGCCGTGGCGGGTGTCGGCGCCGTCGAGGACGTCGTCATGGACGAGCGTGGCGAGGTGCTGCAGTTCGATGATGCCGGCGCGGCGGACCAAGGCGGCCGGCGGGGGTCCGCCGGCCCCGGAGCCGAAGGCGAGCAGGGGTCGGAGGCGTTTGCCGGGGTGGGCGAGGATGTCGCGGACCATCGGCCGCACTTCTGGCTCGAAGGCGAGTTCCTGCGCCGCGAGGAATTTCTCGAGCGCGGCGAAATGGGCTTCGAGGCCGGCGTGCAACGGTGAGGACACGCCACAATCTGCGAGCGAGGAACGCCCTGCGCAAGCGCAGGATGCTGGCAGGTCCTGCCCGGCCCTTCAGGGGACGAACTTCGTCTCGACCGCGACGGCGACCTTGCCCGTGCTCGCGCACTCCGCGCAGGGGATGCGTTTGTCGAGCAGCTGTCCCTTCTGTGGTTCGCGCGTGAAGCCGAGCCCGCCGCAGGCCTTGCACGAGGCCTGTTCATGCGTGAGCACGTTCAGGTCGGCGCCGGCGGCGATCGCCTCGGCGAAGCGCTGCAGGCCGGCCGGGGAGTCCTCGAGGGTCGCGCATTCCACGAAAGCCTCGCGACGCAGCGTCAGCCGCCGGCCGGCGAGAGGCGGGAATTCGGCCGTCAGCAGGACGGCGACCGTGCCGACGTGCATCCCCGTCAGCTTACCGGTGTCGCCGACCTTGGCGGGTTTGTCGAGGAGCAGCACGGCCATCGTGTCGACGCCGGCGGCGAGCGCGTCGTTCGGGCCGGCGGCGGGCCAGGCCGCCTTGGCCAGGAAGCGTTGGTCTCCCAGGTCTTGGAGCAACGCGTAGTTCACCGTGGTCAGGTAGCCCGTGGCCTTGCTCGAACCGGCCGGGGAGCCGTCGACGATGCGCTGGCCTGCGAAGGCCGTGTAGAGGCGTTGAAGTTCCTTGGTCGTCTCGAAGGAGCCGATGCGGTTCAGCTTGGAGAGCTGGAAGGTCCGGCTCACCTTGGGTTCCGGCAGCGTAAGCAGGCGGAACGGCGTGATCACGACCGAGGCGTCAGGCGGCGCGGCGTTAATGCCGGCCGCGGGGGCGGCCGGCGGGACGCCTTGCCCGACGGGCCCGGCCGGGGGTAGGTCGGAAGCCTTCGTGCCGACGAGGCTGTTCGGCTCGGTCTGGGCGGCCAGCGGGAGCGTGAGCAGGGCGAGCAGGAGGCGTGGGGTCATCGTCTTAGTCAAGGGAGCTCAGGTCGCCCTCGACGGGCGGCGGGGTGGATTTCGGTCTCTCGGCCACGCTTGAGGCGGCGGACGAAGGCGTCACCGGGTCAGGGGAACGGCGGGGGCGGTAGCCGTCGTTCCGGCCGTCGTCGTCATCATCGTCCAAGTCGTCGTCCTCCGGGTCAGGCTTGTCTCCGCGGGCGACGCGCTTGCGACGCACGATCACCGTGCCGACGGCGACGGCGGAGAGGTAGACGCCGAACCGCACCCCCGTCATGACCAGGAGCGAGATCGGTTCCGCGATGGGGGTGATGAGGGCGACGAGGAACATGATGCCGACCAGCATGCCGCGCCAGGACTTGAGGAGCGTGCGGGGCCGGACAAGCTCGAGCCACATCAGGACGATGAGGGCGAGGGGGAACTGGAAGGTCAGGCCCGTCAGCAGGCACATCATCACGACGAATGCGTAGTAATCGGAGGCCTGCCACGTCACTTCCATCTTCATGCCTTCGGCGAAGTGCTGCCAGATCTGGATGGACATCGGGCTGAGCCAGAAGAAGGCCAGCGCGGCGCCGAGCAGGAACAGGATGAGGGCCGCCGCGCAGAAAGGCACGAGGCCTTGCTTCTCGCGGTCGGTCAGCGCCGGCCCGACGAAGCGGGCGGTCTCGTAGAGGAAGACCGGGGAAGCGACCGCCACGCCGACGCCGAAGGCGGCGTACATGAGCACCTTCCAGACTCCCATGAAGGTGAACTCCTTCAGTTCTCCCATGTTGACCAGGCCCGGGCCCGGTTCGCTCAGGGCGAAGGCCAGCGGCGAGGTCTCGGGGTGCTTGGCCCATTCGAGCGGGAGGCTGAGCAGGGCCGGGGTCTCCCGGTAGAAGGCCAGCGCCGCGACCATCCCGACGGCGAAGACCGTGACGACGCGGATGAGCGAGACGCGAAGGTCGTCCAGGTGTTCCAGGAACGACATCTCGCTCCGGGGCTTGTTGCGGCGAATGAGGGAGGAAAGCATGGGTCAGTCCTTGCGGAGGAGGTCCTTGATCACGTCGAGGCTCAGGCCGGACGAGGCGGAGTCTGATTCGGTCAGGAGCTTACGCAACATCTCAGACTTGGACTTTTGCAGCTCCATCACGCGCTCCTCGATGGTGCCGGCGGCGATCAGCTTGATGCTGGTGACGGTCCGGGTCTGGCCGATGCGGTGGGCGCGGTCCGTGGCCTGGGCCTCGGCGGCGGGGTTCCACCAAGGGTCGAAGTGGATGACCGTGTCGGCCCCCGTCAGGTTGAGTCCCGTGCCGCCCGCCTTGAGGGACATGAGCATGACGGGGATGGACGGCGTCGAGTTGAAGGTGTCGCAGACGCCTTGGCGGTCCTTCGTGGAGCCGTCGAGGTAGCAGTAGGGGATGTCGCGGTCCTCGAGGGCTTCCTTGAGCAGCTGGAGCGCCGTGACGAAGGTGGAGAAGACCAGCATGCGGTGGCCGGCGTCCTTGGATTCTTCGACGAGCTCGAGGAACGCCTGCAGCTTGGCGGAATCGGCCTCGGCCATCTTCGGATCGAGGATGCGCGGGTCGGCGCAGATCTGGCGGAGGCGGAGCAGCTGGTTGAAGGCGGCCATCTGGATGCGGGCCTGGGTGGCGCCGCCCATCTCCATCTCGAAGATCTCCTGGCGCGTGGACTCGAGGACCTCGTCGTAGAGTCCCTTCTGGTTGTCCTCGAAGTCGCAGTAGACGACCTGCTCGATCTTCGCGGGCAGCTCCGGCGCCACCGCCGCCTTCGAGCGGCGGAGGATGTAGGGCGCGGCCATCCGGAGCAGGCGGTCGTCGTGCCATTTGCGCTCGTCGGCCTGCACGCGTTCCTCGGGCTTGGGGAGGTAGCCCGGCATGAGGAAACCGAAGAGCGAGCGGAGGTCTTCGAGCGAGTTCTCGACCGGCGTGCCGGTGAGGATGTAGCGGCCCTTCGCGATGAGCTGCTTGACGGCCTTGGCCGCCTGGGCTCGGGGGTTCTTGATGTTCTGGCCTTCGTCGCAGATCGCCGCGCCCCAGGTGATCACGGAGAAGGCGGCGACGTCGCGGGCGAGCGTGCCGTAGGACGTGATGACGAGGTCGAAGCGCCGCAGGTAATCCTCGGCGGCGAAGCGGTTCTGGCCATGGTGGGCCAGGACCTTCAGGCCCGGGGTGAAGCGTCGCGCCTCGCGGCGCCAGTTCTCGACGAGGGACGCGGGGCAGATCACCAGGCAGGGTCCGTCTTCCGGGCGATGCTGGCGCAGGGCTTCCATGAAGGCGAGCGCCTGCACGGTCTTGCCGAGGCCCATCTCGTCGGCGAGCAGGCCGCCGAGGGAATTATTATGGATATGCCAGAGCCAGGCCACGCCGACCTGCTGGTAGATGCGGAGCATCTTGCCCAGTTCCTCGCGGATCGGGGCGGGCTGCAGCTTCGAGAGGTTGCGGATCGCGGAGGAGCGCTGGCTCCAGGTCTCGGGCGGGGCGAAGGCGGCCTGGAGCTCCTCGGCGATCGCATCGGCGCTCGCGCGGTCGGCGAACCCGAGCTTGAGGTTGAGGTCCAGGTCCACGTCGCGCTTGGCCTCGCCGGTGATGCGTCGCTGCGCGTTGCGGATCGACTCCATCAGCTCGGGCGTGATCAGGCGCGGGCCGCGGTCGGTGTAGAAGAACATGCGGCCGCTGGACAAGGCTTCCTGGATGACCTTCGGCGACTTGCCTTCGGGGTCGACGCCGATGGCGAAGCGGAAGCCGTCGTTCTCCTCCGACGCGTCGCACTTCGCCTTGGCGAGGTCGACGTTGCGCAGGGAGTGCGAGAGGTTGTGCGTCAGGAACGCGTCGTTGTCCGTCATCAGCAGCTTATGATGGCGGGCGAGGAAGTTGAGCACCTGGATGGTGCCGGCGAGGTACCACTCGCGGGTGGTGGTCTCGAGCGTGAAGCCGCTGCGCTGCAGGACGTCGCGGAGTTCGGCGACGGGTCCGGAAGACTGCTGGGGCAGGCGGATGCGCAACCACTTCATCGAGCCGTCGACCCACGGACGGTCCTCGCGGCCGCGTTCCTGGGAGCGGACTTCCTGCTCCTCGGGGCCGTCGTCCGCCGTCTCGCCGGCGGCGTTGGTCTGCGGGGTCGAGACCGGCACTTCGAGATGCTCGTGGACCTTTTCGAGATGGTCGCCGTCCCAGGTGAGCGGGGTCTCCGGCGCGTTGGCCATGCGGAAGATCCGCAGGCCCTTGCCGATGGCGAGGAGCTGGCGCAGGTGGCGGCGGGTGAGCGGCAGGATGCCCTGCAGCTTGCCGTGGCAGAGGTTCTCGAGGATCGCCAGGAAGAAGACCGTGTCGGGTTCGATGGTCCAGGCCTTGCCGCGGTCGAGGTTCTCGGGGGCGACCTGGACCCCGTCGACGCGCAGTTCGAGTCGGCAGATGATCTCATCGCGTACGGCGGCGGTCGCGATGTTCGGCGGCACGATGAAACGCACCTCGATGGGCGCGCCGCGTTTTTCCGAGAGAGTGAGGGATCTGAGCCGGGGTCCTGCCGTGGTCGTCTCCGTCGCCTTTGAATTTTCCTTCTTCGTGTCCGCCGTCTTCTCTTTTGTCGCGCCCGCAGTCGGCGGTCTGCCGGGCGGCGCGGCGGGTTTCGGCGGGGCCGGCGTCTCCGGCTTGATGTAGCCCTCCTTGGCCGCGAGCACCAGGTAAGCGGCGACGGAGTGGACGCAGAGCTTCCTTCGGCCGACCGAGACGTCGCAGCCGCATTCGTTACGCTGGAAGGTGACCGAGCGGAGGTTCCAGCGGGCTTCGCGGGATTCGGTGCCGTCGTCGACGAGGGCTTCCGCGAACGGAGGGGTCCAGAGGGCCTTCTTCACCCTGCCCTTGGCCACCAGCTCCTTGGCGAGGAGCACGGTCGCGCCGCCCGCGAGATCGATGAGATCGTCTTCGGAGATGTTGGGCAACGGCTGACGCGGCGCCATGGTGAGGGTGTGCGGTGAAAAGCGACGTCCGAAAGGACGCGCCCAAGGAGGGAAAACCTAGCGGGAAGACGTATCGCCTAGACGGCGATGTCTTGGACCGGGACTCCTGGGTGCATCTCGAAGATGCCTACGGGGGTCGTCGGGCCTGTCATCACGATGGAATAATCCTCGCCGATGCCAATGATAATCTGACCTCCGGGCATATTAACCGTCAAATCCGCGTCAACCAGGCCCATTTTACGGGCCACGGCGGCGGAAGCCGAGGAGGAAGAACCGGACGCCATGGTGTAGCCGGCGCCGCGTTCCCAGATCTCAATACGGACGTTTTTCCGGTCCATGATCTTCATGAACTGCACGTTGGTGCGGTTCGGGAAATTGGGATGAACCTCGAGGTGTGGGCCGTAGGTCTTGGCGAGGTCGGGCGTAAGGTCATCGACCGGGATCACGCAGTGGGGGTTGCCGACGGTCGCGGCCCAATACTTGAAGGTCTTGCCGAGCACGATGATCTCTTCGCCGAGGACTTCGCGGTCGGCGCCGACGTGCGGGATGACCGGCGCGCGGAAGGAGACCTTGCCCATCTCGACGCGGATGCGGTTGCCGCCGTCGAAGACTTCGCAGCGGACGATACCGCCGAGGGTGTGCAGCTTGAACTCCTGTCCTTCCTTGATCCGCTTGGTCTCGAGGAGGTGGCGGCAGAAGATGCGGATGCCATTGCCGGACTTCTCGGCTTCGGAGCCGTCGGGATTCAGGATGCGCAGCCCGAAGGTGCCGTCCGTGCGTTCGATCGGACCGTAAAGGATGCCGTCGGAACCGAGGCCGAAGTGGCGATGGCAGACCTTGCGGATGGCTTCCGGCGAAAAGAGGGTGGGGCAGTCCTTGGGCTCGAGGACGAGGTAGTCGTTGCCGAGGGCGTGGTATTTGGCGAAACGCATGGTCGTCTTCTGATTGGGCTTTCAGGGCGGGTTTGGCAAGCAAGGGGTGGCTTATCTGTAGGCTTGGTTTCCGTCTCGGCCAGGCTTACCTACCCACCATGCGCCTCCTGCCCCTGGTTGCCTTGTCCTGCGTCCTCTCCGCCTTCGCGGCCGAGAAACGTCCGCCCAACATCGTGCTGCTTTACTCCGATGACATCGGCTGGGGCGACCTCGGCTGCTACGGAGCGAAGGTCATCCCGACCCCGAACCTCGACCGCCTCGCCGCGCAGGGCACCCGCTTCACCTCGGGCTACTGCACCTCGGCCACCTGCACGCCGTCGCGTTACTCGCTGCTCACCGGCGAGTACGCCTGGCGCCGCCAAGGCACCGGCGTGCTGCCCGGCGACGCCCGTCTCATCATCAAGCCCGGTCGCCCGACGATGGCGGCCAGCCTCGCCAAACTCGGCTACGCCACCGGCGTGGTCGGCAAGTGGCATCTCGGCCTGGGCTCCGGCGACGTCGATTGGAACAAGAAGATCGACCCGTCGCCCAACCAGATCGGCTTCACCTATTCGTTCATCATGGCCGCCACCGGCGACCGCGTGCCGACGGTCTTCGTCGAAGACGGCTCCGTCGTCGGCCTCGACCCGAAGGATCCGATCGAGGTCAGCTATAAGCAGCCTTTCCCGGGCGACCCCGACCTCACGAC
>JBJTAX010000216.1:0-3330 GCA_046091055.1 Verrucomicrobiota bacterium
CTTCGCGCCCAGTTCGGCCTCGGCGATTCGCCGGCTCATCGCCTCGCTCCCGGCGCGCATGTTGTCGCGCTGCAGGTCGATCTCCTCGGCGAGCTTGGCGCGGAGGCGGGCATGTTCGGCCTGGCGCTCGGCCTTGCCGCCGCCGTCCTGCAGGACGGGGATCACGACGATGAGGGAGGCCGCGAGGATGGCGCAGACGAAGAGGAACGTGTCGAGGCCGTCGCGCTTGTCGGGCATGATGACGAGGATCGCCAGCACCGCGATGAGGTCGGCGGCGACCAGGAACCATTTTTCTTTGAGGAGTTTCTCGAGTTCGCGGCTCATGGGGTGGGGTCGGGGTGGAAAGGAGTCGCGCGGCCTAGCGCGGACGCTCGACGAAGCCGACCTTGCGGTGGACCTTGGAGAGCGTGCGGAAAGCGGCGGCCTGCGCCTGGTCGGCGCCGGACTTCAGGATGCGGTCGAGTTCGCCGCGGTCCTTGATGAGCTCGTCGTAGCGCACGCGCACCGGATCGAGCGTGGCGACGACGGCGTCGGCGACCGCCTTCTTGAAGTCCCCGTAGCCCTTGCCGGCGAACTCGGCCTCGAGGACCTCGACGGACCGGCCCGTGCAGGCGGACATGATCGACAGCAGGTTGGTGACGCCCGGCTTATCGGAGCCGGAACGGACCTCGGCGGCGGAATCGGTGACCGCCGACATGATCTTCTTCCGGATCTCCTCCGGGCGGTCGGTGATGAAGACCGTCGCGGCGTGGTTCGGGTCCGACTTCGACATCTTGGCGGCCGGATCCTGCAGGGACATGATGCGTGAACCGACCTTGGAGATGAAGGGCTCGGGGACCTTGAAGGTGTCTGAGTAGCGGTGGTTGAACTTCTCGGCCAGGTCGCGGGCGAGCTCGAGGTGCTGCTTCTGGTCGTCGCCCACCGGCACGAGGGCGGCGTTATAGAGCAGGATGTCCGCGGCCATGAGCACGGGATAGAACAGCAGGCCGGCGTCGACGGACTGCTGTTTGCGGGACTTGTCCTTGAACTGGGTCATCCGCTCCAGCTGACCCAAGGGACAGAGGCAGCCGAGGACCCAGGCCAGCTCGGTGTGGCCGATGACATGGGACTGGACGAACAGCCGGCTGCGGGCGGGGTCGAGCCCGCAGGCCACGTACTGGGCCAGGCAGGAATAGCTGTTCTCCCGGAGCTGGGCCGGGACATAAGGCACGGTGATCGCGTGCTGGTCGACGATGCCGAAGTAGCATTCGTGATCATCCTGCATCCGGCCCCAGTTCAGCACCGCGCCCAGATAATTACCCAGGTGGAGGCGCCCGGTCGGCTGGGCGCAGGTGAGCACCACGGGCTTGGCGGGCTTTTTTTCGCTGGTTTCGCTCATTCCGGTCACTTCAGCGTGGCAAGGGGTCCGCCCCGCATCAAGCGCCAAGCAAATCCGCCCCGGGTGACGCTTGAAATGCGGACGACGACCGCCTACATAGACCCTCACCCTCCGCTCCCTCGCATGTTTTTCGCCCAGACCATCCCCCTCGCCGGCCAGGCTGTCTCGCCGGCGGCCGCCGCTCCCGCCGCCGCCCCGGCGAAGCATTTCATCATCGGCGACATCGGCAAGGTCGTCGCGAAGGCGCCCGAAGACTGGAGCAACATCCTGGTCCACGCCGTCGGCTTCATCGCCGTGGCCTATGCCGCCGGCTGGCTGGCCGACAAGGTGCTGCGCTGGATCTCGACGAAGTTCGGCCGGAGCCCGGTCGCCGAGGCGGCCGTCGCCGCAGCGGGCAAGGCCCTGCCGCTGATCCTCCCCGCCTACACCCTGCTCTTCCTCATCCGGAGCAACGCGCCCTACCTGGCCCATGTCGGCTGGCTCGACTTCACCGTCATCGCGGGCGCGTTCCTCTGCTCGCTCGCGCACACCACGGCCGTCTTCCACCTCGTCGCGATCCCGATCGCCTGGGGCCAGAAGATCGCCGACCGTTCCGACAACAAGCTCGACGACATCCTCGTGCCGATGTTCGCCACCGTCATCCGCATCACGGTCGTCCTGGTCGGCGCCTTCAAGGCCATCTCGATCATCGACCCGAAGTCGTCCGACGCTATCCTCGGCCTGCTCGCCGGAGCGGTCGTCGGCCTGGCCTTCGCCTCGCAGGACACCATCAAGAACGTCTTCGGCGCCGTCATGCTCATCGTCGACCAGCCGTTCACCCTGGGCGACGTCATCAACATCGGCAGCCACGAAGGCAAGGTCGAGTCCCTCGGCCTGCGCTCGACGACCATCATGATGCTCGACGGCCAGCGCCTCGCCATTCCGAACGGCGACCTGGCGACCCGCCCGATCGTCAACCTCACCCGCCGCGACTTCATCCGCGCGCAGGACCTCGTGCACCTCGATGCCAACACCCCCGCCGAGAAGGTGAAGGAAGCGGCGGACCTCATCCGCGGCCTGCTCGCGGGCCATGAAGGCTCCCAGCCGAGCCACCCGCCGCTCGTGCACGTCCTGGAATACGGCGAATGGGCGGTGAACATCCGCCTGATGTACTGGTATTTCCCCGCCCAGGCCGCCAAGCAGCTCGAGTTCAACCAGCAGCTCCTGCTGCGCATCAGCGAGAAGCTCCAGCAGGCCGGCATCCGCGTCGCCTCGCAGGGCACGCCGCAGAACCGCTGACCTCCTGTCCCGTCATGCCCCTCGTCGAAGCCAAGCACCTGTCCAAATCCTACGGCGCCATCCGCGCCGTGCGCGACGTCTCCTTCTCCGTCGACCGCGGCGAAGTCGTCGGTTTCCTCGGCCCCAACGGGGCCGGCAAGTCGACCACGATGAAGATGCTCACCGGCCACCTGCGCGCCGACGCCGGCGCCGCGGCGATCGCGGGCTTCGACGTCGCCGACGACGCGGTCCGCGCCAAGCAGCGCCTGGGCTACTCGCCCGAGGGCGCCCCCGCCTACGGCGAGATGACCGTGCGCGAGTTCCTGCGCTTCGCCGCCGACCTGCGCGCGCTGCCCGACGCCGCCGAGAGCGTGCGCCGCACGCTCGAGCTGTGCCGCCTCCAGGAGGTGGCCGCCCAGAACATCGACACGCTTTCCAAGGGCTACCGCATGCGCGTGGGCTTCGCCCAGGCGGTGCTGCACGACCCCGAGGTGCTGATCCTCGACGAGCCCACCGACGGCCTCGACCCGAACCAGAAGTTCGAGGTGCGGCGCATCCTGAAGGAGATGGCCGCGACGAAGGCCGTCATCGTCGCCACCCACAGCCTCGAGGAGGTCGGCGAGCTCTGCACGCGCGTGATCGTCATCGCCAAGCGCGAGGAACCGCTCGCGGGATTCGTCGCAGCGCACCACGCC
>JBJTAX010000217.1:0-3139 GCA_046091055.1 Verrucomicrobiota bacterium
AGCATTTCCAGATGGAGACCCAGTATGTGCCGGCGCCGACGGGGAAGGAAGTCGGGGCCACGCGCGCGAAGCTGTCCCCCTTCCCGTCCTTGGCCATCGCCGCCGGCACATACTGGGTCTCCATCTGGAAATGCTTGTTCGGATCCGAACCGCGCGAATCCAGCATCTGGCCGGCGACGGCCGGATTACGGAGCGCCGCGCGCGACCAGAAGTTCGGCGTGAAGAAACAGACCGGGCCCTTGAAATTCTCCGCGTTCAGGAAGAGCGTCCAGCAGTTGGCGCCAGTCGGGACGTCCTTCCCTTCGGTCTTCGTCTTGGCCTCGGCGAACGGCATCGGCAGATAACCGTAGCCGAAGAGCTCGCCGTTGACGCCCTGCTTCAGGTTCAGGCCGTCGAGCGGGAACAGCAACCAGGGCGTGAGCTGGGCGACACCATAGAGCCCGCGCGGATCGTCCCAGGTGCCGCGGCCGTAGGCGGGACCATTGGCGATGTCGTGGAAATTAACACCGACGCCGCCCATGATGAACTTCGGCGTCGTGGAAGGGAAACGCGTGTCGCGCCACCAGCCGAGGCCGCCCTCGATGTCGTTGTAGAGGTCCTTCGGCTTGGCGTCCTTGGGATACAGCGGATGCATCCACGTGCCGAAGAGGCCGGTCTGGAAACGATGGCCGGGGTACTCGCTGAGGAGCGGCCAGGCCGCGGCGTAGATCGAGAAGCCGGCGTCATAGGGCTTGGTCACGCGCTCGGTCGGCACGATGAGGTAGCCGGCCATCTCGACCTTCTGAGGGGCGGCGGAGGCGACGGCCGCCAGCAGGCCGGCGGTAAGGAGTGCGGGGGTGCGCATCGGGCCAGTTAACGGGCACGACGGCCCCCTGCCCACCCGAAATGACGGGGGCTGGCCGTTAGCGGTTGGCGGTTGGCGGCTGGGCTTGCGCAGCCAGCCTGACCTCGTGATCCGCCAATCCCTTTGCGAACGGCCGACCAAGGTTGATCGGCCCTATCCGACGCCGAGAGAGAAAGTTCGAAGTCCAACGTTCGAGATTCTTCTCATCCAACCGCTGACCGCCAAGCGCTGATACCCTGTGCCTCCGCCTCTGCGCCTTGAATCTAGCCCTCCCCCTCCCCATAACCCTGCAAAGCCTAACCCGATACCTACCCCTGTCCCTAGCCCTATCCCTAGCCCTCCAAATTGGTCTTTGACTAGGGTTTTCTCCGTCCGTTAACCATACCCTTCGATTCCGTCCGTCCCGCCCCCATGAAACGCACCCATACCTGCAACGCCCTCCGCCCCGCCGACGCCGGCCAGACCGTGACCCTCGTGGGTTGGGTCGACACCAAGCGCGACCTCGGTGGCGTGACCTTCGTCGACCTCCGCGACCGCGAAGGCCTGACCCAGGTGGTCTTCAATCCGGGCGCCAACGGCATCCAGGAGATCGCCCAGCGACTGAAGACGGAGTCCGTCATCGAGGTGACCGGCAAGGTCCGTGCCCGCTCGACCGACACCGTCCACGCCAAGCTTGCCACCGGCAGCATCGAGATCGCCGCCGAGACCCTACTCGTCCACAACGTCTGCGCCGACCTGCCGTTCCCGATGGACGATGACAAGGCCGACAAGGTGAACGAAGACCTCCGTCTCGAATACCGCTTCCTCGACCTCCGTCGTCCGCGTAACATCGGCCTCCTCAAGCTGCGCGCGAAGACCGCCCGCGCCATCCGCGCCGAGCTCGACAGCCAAGACTTCCTCGAGATCGAGACCCCGACCCTCTTCAAGAGCACCCCGGAAGGCGCCCGCGAGTTCCTCGTGCCCAGCCGCGTCAACCCGGGCGAGTTCTACGCCCTTACGCAGTCCCCGCAGCAGTACAAGCAGATGCTCATGGTGGCCGGCGTCGAGCGCTACTACCAGATGGCCCGCTGCTACCGCGACGAGGACCTCCGCGCCGACCGCCAGCCGGAATTCACGCAGGTCGACCTCGAGATGTCGTTCTTCGACCGAGAGGACATGTACAAGCTGATCGAAGGTATCCTCAAGCGCACCTGGAAGGAAACCCTCGGCATCGACATCCCGACGCCCTTCCCGCGCATGGCCTACCAGGAAGCGATGGACCGCTTCGGCATCGACAAGCCCGACACCCGCTTCGGCATGGAGATCCAGGACCTCACCGGCCTCTTCAAGGGCTCGGCCTTCAAGGTCTTCCACGTCGCCGCCAACACCCCGGGCTCCGTGGTCCGCGCGATCAACGCCAAGGGCCTCGCCGACATCACCCAGGGCGAGCTCACCAACTTCGAGAACATCGCCAAGAGCGCCGGCGCCAAGGGCCTCGCGTTCATCAAGTGCGAAGCCGGCGAATGGAAGTCCCCGATCGTGAAGTTCTTCTCCGACGACGAGAAGGCCGCGCTGAAGAAGCAGCTCAACATCGAGGACGGCGACATCGTCTTCTTCGCCGCCGCCCCGTGGGAACAGGCCTCGACCATCCTCGGCCGCATCCGCCTCGAGTCCTCCTACCTCCTCAAGGCCCGCGGCCGCCTCAACCTGCCCGCCGACCAGTATAACTTCCTCTGGGTCATCGAATTCCCGCTGATGCTCTGGGACGAGGAAGAGAAGCGCTACCTCTCCGCCCACCACCCTTTCACCACCCCGGTCGTCGAGGACGAGCCCCTGCTCGCCACCGACCCCGCCAAGGTCCGCGGGCAGCACTACGACATCGTGCTCAACGGCGTCGAACTCGGCGGCGGCTCGATCCGCATCCATAACCCGGCCGTCCAGAAGCG
This sequence comes from Verrucomicrobiota bacterium, assembly GCA_046091055.1. Taxonomy (GTDB): domain Bacteria; phylum Verrucomicrobiota; class Verrucomicrobiia; order Opitutales; family UBA953; genus UBA953. Next base: position 2,770 of record JBJTAX010000217.1, read on the forward strand.
CGTCTTCGAGGACATCCTCAAGATCCCGCAGGACCTCGTGGACAGCCGCTTCGGTTACATGCTCAAAGCCTTCTCCTACGGCGCCCCGCCCCACGGCGGCATCGCCCTCGGCTTCGACCGCGTGGTCGCCATGCTCGCCGGCCGCTCCTCGATCCGCGACATCCTCGCCTTCCCGAAGAACCAGAACGGCCGCGACCTGATGGCCGACTGCCCGAGTCCGGTCGCCCCGAAGCAGCTGCGCGACCTGCGCATCCGCCTGGCCGAGGACGAAGCCAAGCCGAAGGCCTGAGGCCCGCCCGAGTGACCGAACCTCGTCAGCATCCGCGGGACCCGCTCCACGGCGTGACCCTGCAGAAACTGCTCGAGACGA
>JBJTAX010000218.1:0-9928 GCA_046091055.1 Verrucomicrobiota bacterium
TCGCCGCCCCGATGGTCGCGCCCGCTTCGATGAAAGCCGAAGCGGCCTCCTTCGACGCCCCGAAGTGGGGCAAGCTCCCCGCCGGCTGGTCCGTCGGCCCCGAGAACGGCATGCGTAAGGCCACCTGGATCGTGGCCGGCCCCGACGGCTCCAAGGCCGAGATCGCCGTGACGGTCTTCCCCGGCAACGTCGGCGGCCTCACCGCCAACGTGAACCGCTGGCGCGGCCAGATCGGCCTGCCGCCCGCAAGCGGAGACGACATCGCCGCCTCCGCCCAGCCCGCCAAGGTCGGCGGCATCGACAGCCAGCGCTTCGTCATGACCTCCAACGACGGCAAGAAGGGCCTCGACGCGGTCATGACCCCGCATAATGGCGCCACCTGGTTCTTCAAGATGAGCGGTGACGCCGCCGCCGTCGCCGCCCACGGCGCGGACCTCGTCGCCTTCCTCGCCGAATCCCAGCTTCCGTGAACCAAGAGGAATTCGAGAAGCGGGCCGACACCGGCCGACGGCTGATTGACACGCTGGCCTCGCTCAGGCTGACAGTCGGACTGCTGGTCCTGTCCATGATCCTGATCGTCCTGGGGACGCTCGAGCAGGTCCATTGGGGCATCTGGCACGTCCAGAAGGTCTACTTCGGAGGCTGGCTCTGCTTCTACCCCATGGACCCGACGGCCGCTGTCCGCATCCCGCTTCCAGCCGGCTTCACGCTCGGCACGCTGCTGATCGTCAACCTGGCCTTCGCCCACGTCCGTCACTTCAAGGCGACCGCCGCCAAGGCGGGCAACCTCGTGATCCACGCCGGGCTCCTGCTCCTGCTCGGGGGCGGCTTCGTCACGGCGATCTACCAAGAGGAATCCGCCATGATCATCCCCGAAGGCGAGCGACGCAATTACTCCGAAGCCTTCCGAGATTTCGAGATCGCATTGGTCGAGAAATCCGACGGAACCGACAAGGTCGTCGCCGTCCCGGACACGATCCTGCGAAGCGTCCCGGCCGGACAACAGCCTGCGCTCATCGAACTCCCCGGCACGCCCTTCTCCCTCCTCATCCGGGCCTATCACCCGAATGCGATGATCCGGGCCAAGTCCCAGATGCCGGACGGGATCGAAATCGAGGCCACCCAAGGCATCGGCGCCCGCACGGAACTCACCTACAAGCCCTTGCCCGAAAGTTACGACGACAACCGTCCCAATGCGCCGACGGCGATCGTCGAGCTGAAGACGAAGGACAAATCACTGGGCACGTGGGTCCTCAACCTCAACCTCACGGAGTCATTCGACGCCCAGACGTTCACGGAGGCCGGGAAGACCTACGAGGTTTCCCTCCGGCGCGTCCGTCATTACGTGCCGTTCACCGTCCGGCTTGATAAGTTCACGCACGAGAAATACCCTGGGACCGAGACCCCCCGCCGCTTCGCGAGCGACGTGACGCTCGTGGAAGGCGCCAGCTCCTTCGCCTTCAACATCTCGATGAACCAGCCGCTGCGCCACGCCGGCCTGACCTTCTTCCAGTCGAGCTTCGGCAGCACCAAGGAAGGGAAGGACCAGACCGTCCTGCAGGTAGTCCGCAACCCAGGCTGGCTGATCCCCTACGTGTCGGTCGCGCTGATGTCCCTCGGCCTCGTCTGGCACTTCGGCCTCGCCTTGCTGCGCTTCCTGCGCGGCCGCGCCGCCAAGGCCGCCGCCCTCCTGACGTTCGGCCTGCTGACCGTGCCGGCCGAGGCGGCCGAGGCCGGCTGGAACACACTTGAGTTCGGCGAGATCCCCGTGCAGAGCGGCGGACGCATCGTGCCGATCGAGACCCTCGCCACGGGCTCGCTGCTGCAGATGCGGGCGCGCACCTCCGTCGCGCTCTCCAAGGTCGAACGCGTGGCCTTCGGCCGGCGCCCCTCCGTCTGGACGCCCGAAGAACGCGCCGCCATCGCGAAGGAGCTGCCCGCCCTCGACGCCGGCCTGCAGGCCATGCTCGAGAAACGCCCGGTCCGCCTCACCGGCGCTTCGGTCTCCGCGCGCGACTGGCTCATCGAGGTCTCCTTCCGCGCGCCCGTCGCCCGCCATCTGCCGACCTTCCGGGTCGAGCACCCCAACTAGCTCAAGCGCGTCGGGTGCGACCCCGAGAAAAGCCTTTATGTCAGCTGGGACGGCATCCTGAAGAACAGCGCCGAACTCAGCAAGGCGGCGGAACAGGCGCGGAGCCGGCCTTCCGCCGACCGCGACGCCGAGGATCGCGCCCTCCTCCAGCTCGAGAACGCCGCCCGCCAGTATGCGATGCTGAGCATGACCTTCATCCCGGGAGATCTTCCGGCCGAAGTCACCCCGCGCCGCGAATACGGCGCCTGGATCAGCGCGCTCAACCGCGCCTTGACCGAGATGAACGAGAGCCGCGCCAACGGCGGCTCCGGCCAGGCCTTCGACCCGGAATTGCAGAAGACCGTCCGGACGTTCGTCGAACGCTACCAGGAATTCGAGCAACAGGGTGCCATCGGCCTCATGCCGCCGAAGGACCTCGCCTCGGTCGAACGCTGGGACAACCTTGGCGGATCCCTCCTCGGCATCATCAAGGACCAGAAGACCCGCCGCGCCGGCCTCGCCGAAGACGGCCTGATCACCCGCTACGCCGACTTCTCCATGGCCTGGCGCGAAGGCAAGGACGACGAGTGCGCGCGCCTCAGTTCGTCCATCGCGGCCTCGCTCAAAGGACCCTGGTCCGCGCGCGCGGAATCCGAGGCGGGCTTCGGCCGGCTGCAGCCCTTCTACTGGCTGCTCATCGCTTACGCCGTGACGGTGCTCATGGTCTTCGCGTCCTGGGTGACCGGCTCCGAACCCCTCCGCGGCTGGGGCTACCGGCTGCTGGTGCTCGCCTTCTTCCTGCACACCGCCGCCCTCGGCTATCGCATGTGGCTGCACGCACGGCCGCCGGTGACCAACCTCTATTCGACGGGCATCTTCGTGGCGTGGGGCGCCGTCGGCCTCGGCATCCTGCTCGAACGCGTCTGGAAGAACGGCATCGGCGCCGTCGCGACGGGAGTCATCGGCTTCGTCTCGCTGATCGTGGCCCACAACCTCGGTCTCTCCGGGGAGGACAACCTCGAGAGCGTCCGGGCGGTGCTCGACACCAACTTCTGGCTGGCGACGCACGTGACGATCGTGACGCTCGGCTACTCGGCGACCTTCGTCGCCGGCCTGCTGGGCGCCCTCCACCTCGCCCTGCGCGCGTTCAAGGCCGACTACCATTGGGGCGACAGCGTGGCCCGCGCCGCCTACGGCATCCTCGCCTTCGCCGTGCTCGCCAGCTTCATCGGCACGATGCTCGGCGGCATCTGGGCCGACCAGAGCTGGGGACGTTTCTGGGGCTGGGACCCCAAGGAGAACGGCGCCATCCTCATCGTGCTCTGGTGCGCCCTCTGCCTCCACGCCCGCTGGGGCGGACTCGTCCGTCGCGAAGGGCTCATGCAGCTCCTCGTCTTCGGCAACATCGTGACGGCCTGGTCCTGGTTCGGCACCAACCTCCTCGGCGTCGGCCTCCACAGCTACGGCTTCACGGAACAGGGAGCCTTCTGGCTCTACGGCGTGTTCGTGCCCTCCCAGCTCGCGCTCATCGCGCTCGGCTGGCTCCCGGACCGCGCGAAGTCCGCGACCAAGAGCGCATGACCGAAGCCGCCGGCACGACCTGGTTCTGCGTCAAGACCAAGCCTCGTCAGGAGGCGGTGGCGGCGCAGAACCTGCGGGCCATCGGCGTCGCGGAACTGGTCTTCCCTCGCCTGCGTCGCACGCGACGCGGTCATGAGCAGAACAAGGTCGTCATCGAACCCCTCTTCCCGGGGTACCTGTTCGCGCGCTTCGACCCGATGGAATTCCAGTCCATGATCCGCAGCACCCGCGGGGTGCTCCATCTGGTCAGCCGGGAAGGCCGGCCGGTCGACGTGGACCAGACCGTCATCGACGAGCTCAACGCGCTCGGACCGGAGGCCGTCCTGTCGATGCTCGACGAGGAGCTGAAGGTCGGAGCGAAAGCCCGGGTGATCCGGGGTATCTTCACCGGCTCCGAAGGCGAAATCATCCGCCTCGAGTCGCCTCAGAAACGCATCGCCCTCCTGCTCTCGATCCTCGGCTCCGATCAACCCGTCGAACTGCCGCTCGACGACGTCGAAGGCCTCCCGGATGAATCCTAAATAATCTGGCCCTGGCCCTATCCCTAGCCCTATCCCTGGCCCTCTTTAGTCATGATCCTCGACCAACTCTCCGCTGCCGCCGCTTACGAGTCGCTGCATCCGCTCTTCCCGAAGGCTTTCGCTTACCTACGCGCCTTCGACGTCGGCACGCCCGACGGCAAATACGAGCTCCAAGGCCAGGACCTCGTCGCGATCGTGCAACGTTACCAGACGGCTCCATCGGCCGACAAGATGTGGGAAGCCCATCAGGTCTACGGCGACATCCAGGTCGTCTATCAGGGCCTGGAATCCTGCGGGCACGCGGACCAGCGGACCTTGGTCGTGACCAAGCCTTACGTCGCCGAGAAGGACGTCGAGAAATACGACGCCCCGACCGCGCCCGCGGCGCTCCTCACCCTCGGCCGCGGAAATTTCGCGGTCTTCCATCCGCAGGACGGGCATCAGCCGGGCGTGCAGATCGGCGCCCCCGCCGAGATCCTCAAGGTGGTCATCAAGTTCCGCCTCGCCGCCTGAGCGGCTTGCAACTTCGGCGGTCGGGCGGTGTCCTATCATCAACCCCATGCGCACCGCCTTCCGCTCCCTGCTGGCCCTCGTCGCCGGCGCCATCCTGACCTTCGCCCAGGACGTCACCCGCGTCTCCGACGTCATCTACGCCAAGCACGACGGCGTGGCGCTGACGATGGACGTCTTCACGCCGACCAAGCCCAACGGCGCCGCGATCATCAAGATCATCAGCGGAGGCTGGAACTCCAACCACAACGGCATCAGCGACGGCGGGTGGCCGCAGCATGGCTTCACGACCTTCGTCGTCGTCCACGGCACGCAGCCGCGCTTCCACGTCGACGAGATCGTCGCCGACCTGCAGCGCTCGGTGCGCTTCGTCCGCGCCAACGCCGCCAAGTTCGGCATCGACCCGGACAAGATCGGCGTGACCGGCGGCAGCGCCGGCGGCCATCTCAGCCTGATGCTCGGCACGCGTGCTTTGCCCGCCAACCCGAAGTCCAAGGACCCGGTCGAGCGCGTGAGCTCGGCGGTCAACGCGGTCGCCTGCTACTACCCGCCGGTCGACTTCCTCGGCTGGGTCAAGGAAGGCGACAGCAAGGAAGGCATCGGTCCGCTCACCACCCGCGCCCCCGCCTTCGGTCCGGTCGTGACTTCCGCCGAAGGCCGCGAACGCGCCGGCCGTGAGCTTTCGCCCCTCTACTGGATCAGCGCCCAGACGCCGCCGACCTTCATCGTCCAGGGCGACGCCGATCCGCTCGTGCCGGATTCGCAGGCCCGACGTTACCATGCCCGGGCCCGGGAAGTCGGCGCCAGGTCCGAGGTCCTCATCCGCCTCGGCGCCGCGCATGGCGGCTGGGTCGAGATGGCCGACGACAATATCCGCATGGCGGAATGGTTCGGCCTTCACCTGCTCGGCCGGCAACCGGCGCAGCCCTTCACCTACGACGTGCGTTCGTTGCCGAGCACGCCTGCGCCCAAGAAGGCCAAGAAGTAAGCCGGCCGGCGATTTACGCTGGCGGGAAAGCCGGGCCGTTTCCATAAACAAGGCATGGCTTCGCCTTGCCGACTCATCCTCGCCCTCGACGTAGAGACCAAGGAGGAGGCCTTGGCGCTCGCGCGCCCGCTCGCCCGCAACCTGGCTTGGGTGAAGCTCGGCCTCCAGCTCTTCACGCGCCACGGTCCGGGCATCGTCGACGAGTTCCACGCCCTCGGCTTCAAGGTCTTCCTCGACCTGAAGTTACACGACATCCCGAACACGGTCTCCTCCGCCATCAAGAGCCTCAAGGGTCGGCCCTGCTCGCTCCTGACGATCCACGCCTGCGGCGGCCCCGAGATGATCGCCCGTGCGGCCGACGCCGCCCTGTCCGCCCTGCCCGACTGCACGGTGCTCGGCGTGACGGTGCTGACGTCCATGGATCAGGCCCAGCTCAGCGCCACGGGCGTCGCCCGGACGCCGGAAGAACAAGTCCGCGTCCTCGGCCGCATGGCCATCGGCGCCGGCATCGGCGGGCTCGTCTGCTCGCCCCTCGAACTCCCCGTCCTCCGCGCCGACCTCGGCGCGGGCCCGACCCTCGTGACCCCGGGCATCCGCTACCCCGACGCCGCCGGCGACGACCAGAACCGCGTGATGACGCCCGCCCAGGCCGCCGCCGCGGGCGCGAGCTTCATCGTCGTCGGACGTCCGATCCTCAAGGCCAAGGACCCTGCGGCCGAGACGCTCCGCATCCGCCGCGACATCGGCGAGACCGCATGAGCGCCGGCGACGACATCCTCATCCTCCTCGCCGCGGGTTCCGCCCGACGCATGCAGTCCGTCGTCGACGACAAGATCACCGCGCCCCTCGCCGGCAAGCCGGTCTTCGTCCACTCCCTCCAGTCCTTCCTGAGCACCGGCCTGATCGGCCGCGTGGTCATCACCTATCGCGACGAGGCCCAGCTCGCCAAGCTACGCGCCCTGCTCGCGTCGCACCTGAGCACGCCGACGCCGATCGACTTCGTCGCCGGCGGCGAATCCCGCCAGGACTCCGTCCTCGCAGCCCTGAACACCTGCGAAGGACACGCCGGGCTCACGCATATCCATGACGGCGCCCGTCCGCTGGTCTCGCCCGAAGCGATCCGCAAGGTCCGTGCCAAAGCTTCCGAGACCGGCGCGGCCATCCTGGCCGGCCGGGCCGCCGACACCGTCAAGATCGCCAAGGCTGACTCGGCTTCAGTGGCGACCTCCCCGGACCGCGGCCTGGTCTGGACCGCCGAGACCCCGCAGGTGTTCCGCACGGCGACCGTGCTCAAGGCCTACCGCAAGGTCGCCGAACTCCAGCGCAAGGTTACCGACGACAGCTCCGCCGTGGAGTTCGTCGGCCAGGACGTGTCCTTGGTCGAGAACCCCTCGGTGAACCTGAAGCTGACGCGTCCGGCGGACTTCGTCCTGGCCGAGGCGATCCTCAAGACGCGCTGAGCGCTCAATAACCGGCCTGGCGGAGCGCGGCGTCCAGTTTGACCTGGAAGTCGGTGATGTCCTGCGGCGTCGGGCGATAGCCCGGCGTGCGCGCGGCCATGCCCGGGCGCCCCTGATGGTCGATATACCAGTCGGCCTTCTCGCCGTCGGAGAAAGTGACGTGTCCGCTGATCATCGCATGGGGCTGGGCGATCGTGTCGACCTCGACGGTGACGACGCCGGCGCCTTGGGTGGCCGGGGCGGGGGCGGCGGCTTCGGCCGGCGCGGCTTCGGCGACCGCCGGTTCCTCCGGTTTCTTCGGATCTTCTTTTTCAACGAGGGCGAGGTTCAGGTCGTCGACGAGGAAACGGACGTCCATGTAGGTCATGGAGATCTCGAGCTGGGAGGAAAGTCGCTCCTGGATCTGCGAAAGCGTGGCGCCATCGGCCACCCAGGCGGAGACCTTGGCGATCTGTTCGGGACTCAGTTTGGCCATAGGGGCTCAAAGTGCGGGAATCGCCGGCGATTTTCAAGCGTCCCGTCGCTTAATCGTTTGAAAACGTCCCCCCTCCCTCCAACTTAGGCCCCATGCAGCCCGACCTCCGTTGGCAGAAGTGCGGCGAGTTCGCCGAGATCGTCTATGAGAAGGCCGACGGCATCGCACGCGTGACCCTCAACCGCCCTCACCGCCGCAACGCGTTCACGCCGGATACCGTGGCAGAACTGCTCAAGGCCTTCGGCGACGCGCGCGACGACGCCACCATCGGCGTCGTGCTCCTGCGCGGAGCCAACCCTCAGCACGACGGCAAGTTCGCCTTCTGCGCCGGCGGCGCCCAGAAGATCCGCGGCGACAAGAAAGGCGGCTACATGGGCAAGGACGGCGTGCCCCGCCTCAACGTGCTCGACCTGCAGCGCCTCATCCGCTCGATGCCCAAGGTGGTCATCGCCCTCGTGGCCGGCTTCGCCATCGGTGGCGGCCATGTGCTCCACGTCATCTGCGACCTGACCATCGCCGCCGACAACGCGGTCTTCGGCCAGACCGGCCCCAAGGTCGGCAGCTTCGACGGCGGCTTCGGCGCCTCCTACCTCGCCCGCATCGTCGGCCAGAAGAAGGCCCGCGAGATCTGGTACCTCTGCCGTCAGTACGACGCGAAGCAGGCCCTCGAGATGGGCCTCGTCAACACAGTCGTCCCTTACGCGCAACTCGACGCCGAGGGCGTGAAGTGGGCGCAGGAGATCATGACCAAGAGCCCGCTCGCCATCCGCTGCCTGAAGTCGGCCTTCAACGCCGAGCTCGACGGCCAGGCCGGCATCCAGGAACTTTCCGGCAACGCCACCCTGCTCTATTATCTTTCGGAAGAGGGCGACGAAGGTCGCGCCGCCTGGAACGAGAAACGCGCTCCGAACTTCCGGAAATTCCCGTGGCTCCCGTAAACCCGGTCCGCGTCACCGAACGCGCCCAGAAGCTCGCGACCGACGTGCTCCGTCCGGGCGACATCGCCGTGGACGGCACCGCCGGCAAGGGCCGTGACACCGCCTGCCTCGCCCAGGCGGTCGGCCCCGCGGGCCACGTCCACGCCTTCGACATCCAGCCGGAAGCCGTCGCCTCGACGAGCAACCTCCTCGAGGCCGCCAGCCTGCGGGAACGCGTCTCCGTCCACCTGCGCAGCCATGCCGAACTCGCCGCGGTCCTGCCGCCCGCCCAGCAAGGCAAGGTCGGCTCGGCGCTCTTCAACCTGGGCTACCTGCCCGGCGGCAATCCCGACATCATCACCCGGCCCGACTCCACCCAGGCGGCGCTCGACGCCGCCTTCGCCGCGCTTCGCCCCGGCGGCCGACTCATCTGCGTCGCCTACACGGGACACCCCGGCGGCCCCGAAGAATCCGACATCGTGCTGAAGTTCGCGGAAGCCCATGCCGACGGCGGTCGGCACGTCGAGAGGATCGGCTATTACCCGACCCCGGGAAAGCCTTGGATCCTCGTGGTGCACAAGCCGACGGCTTGAGTCCGGCGGATTTCCTTCCAGTCTGGACGAGATGACTTCCCGCCGACGCATCATCCTGACCGGAGCCACGGGCTTGGTCGGCAAGGCCGTCGCCCGGCAGCTCATCGCGGCCGGCTACGAGGTCGTGTCCTTCCGCTCCCGCCACGACGGCGCCGGTGGCATGAATCATCTCACCGGCCACATCGACCGGAATACGCTGGAAGGCGCCTTCGCGGCGATTCACCTCGCCGGCGAGCCCATCGCGCAGCGCTGGTCCGCCGCCGTGAAGGATCGCATCCTGGCCAGCCGCCGCGACGGCACCCGCCTCCTCGCCGAAACCTTGGCTGGACTCCGCGCGAAGCCCGAGCTCTTCCTCGCGATGTCCGGCGTCGGGCGCTACGGCATCCGTCGCACCGAGACCCTCACGGAGGCTTCGACCGTCTCGACGGAAGGCTTCCTCGGCGAAGTCTCCGCCGCCTGGGAACAAGCGACCGAGCCAGCCCGGGCCGCAGGCATCCGCACGACCTGCCTCCGGACCGGGGTCGTCCTGGCCGCATCGGGCGGCGCCTTGCGGGCGATGCTGCCCGCCTTCCGCTGCGGACTCGGCGGCCCCATCGGCCACGGACGTCAGCAGATGAGCTGGATCGGGCTCGGCGACCTCGTCCGTCTGATCCTCTGGTGCCTCGAGCAACCCACCCTCCCGCCGGCCCTCAACGCCGTCGCGCCTGAGCCGTGCGCGCAGGCTGATTTCGCCCGCGCCCTCGGCAAGGTCCTCCGCCGCCCCGCCTTCCTCCCCGCCCCCGCCTGGGCCGTCCGGCTCCTCTTCGGACAGA
>JBJTAX010000219.1:0-6083 GCA_046091055.1 Verrucomicrobiota bacterium
CTGGAGAACGGCCTGGCCTCGGAGGTGAACACGAGGTCGCCGATGTGCGGGATGGTCTCGCCTTCGCGCACGCCCATGTAGACCTGGCAGGACGAGGTGTTCACGCGGACCTTGCGGGCTTCCTCGAGGAACGGCGCCGCGAAGGCCTCTTCGCCGCCCATCTTGAGGACGGTGTCCTTGATGTTGGCGTTGGAGACGACGGTCGAGCAGGCGACCTCGGCTTCCTCGCCCTCGCGGGTGCCGCGGAGCTTCACGCCCACGACGCGCCGGCGGCCGGCGGCGTCCTTCTCGACGCGGACCTTCTCGACGAGCACGTTGCGGCGGATGTCGACCCCGTTGGCCTTCATCTCGGCGGTCATGAGGTTGATCATGGTGTCCGTGCCGCCCTGGAAGATGAACACGCCCTTCGACATGAAGTTCGAGAAGACGATGCCGAAGGTGATCGCGGGGTCGTCGAGCGTGGAGCCGTTGGCGTAGGCGATCGGCTCAAGGAGCAGACGCTGGACGTCGGGGCGGCCGGGGAAGAACTGCTCGAAGAGCTGGCGCGTGGTGCGTGGGTCGTTGTCGTAGTAGTTCATCTCGCGCAGGTGCGCGAAGAAGGCTTCGACGGTCTCGGCCGGGAGCCTGAACTGCCCGATCAGGATGCGCGTGAAGTCGGCGCGGTCGAAGGTCGTGCGGACGTCGAAGTCGGGGTTGATGAAGCGGACGTCGCGCAGCTGGTGGATGCGGTCCGAGATCTCCTTGGTCCAGTAGCGGCGGGCGGACTTGATCATCCCGTGCGGGAAGCCGTGCAGGGAGATGTCGAAGACGTGGCCGCCGACGCGCTTGAAGTAGGTGGCGAGGCCGCCGAGCTGATAGTGATGCTCGAGGAGCAGCACCTTGCGTCCGAACTTCGCCAGGTTGTTCGCCGCGGTCATCCCGCCGAGGCCGGCGCCGATGACGACGGCGTCGTAGCGGGGCAGGAGGTTGGCGAACGGCGAAGGCATTGCGGAGGCAGATGAAGTAGGCTGGAGCGAGGGTTAAGGGGAAGTCGAAAGCGGTCAAACCGCCCTGCGACTACCTCCCGGCGAGGCCCAGCGCCCAGCCGGCCCGCCCCTTGGTCAGGCGGACCTTGCGGCCGAAGAGCTTCGAGAGCGCGGCGGGCTTCAGGACGTCGGCCATCTTGCCGGCGGCCAGGGCGGACCCGTTCCGCAGCAGCAGCGCGTGCGTGAAGACGGGCAGGATCTCCTCGACGTGGTGCGTGACGGACACGACGGCCAGGCCGGGCCTGAGCTTCGGCAGGCGCTCCACCAGCGCGAGGAACTCGGCGCGCGCGACGGGGTCGAGGCCCGCGCACGCTTCGTCTATGATCAGCAGCGCCGGGTCGGCAGCCAGGGCGCGGGCGATGAGCACGCGCTGGCGTTCGCCCTGCGAGAGATGGCCCCACGGACGCGCGGCGAGCCCGCCGACCTTGAGCAGGCGCAACAGCCGGCGCGCGCGCGCGCGCGTCGCGGGCTTCGGCCCCCGCCAGAGGGTGACGAATCCGTCGACCCCGCCGGCCACGACGGAGAGCGCCGGTTCGGCGGGCTGGATCATCGCCGCGACGGAAGGGCCGACGAGGCCGATGCGGCGGCGCAGCTCGCGCCAGTCGCTGCGGCCGAAGGTCTCGCCGAGGACGGCGAGCGAACCGCCGGTCGGCGCGAAATAACCCGTGAGCGCGGCGAGCAACGAGGACTTGCCCGAACCGTTCTGCCCGAGGAACACCCAATGCTGACCCGGTTCCACGCGCCAGGTCAGCCCGCGCAGGATGACCTTGGCCTCGCGCGCGATGCGCAGGCGGGAGACTTCGAGCACGGGGACTGGGACGGGACACGGCACGGCTTAAGGCTATGGAGGATGCGGCGGTCGCTTCCAAGCCGCAACCACGCTTGCCCTCGGCGGGGTTCGCCCCTACCCCTCCGACATGTGCCGGCCCCTCGCCCTGCTCCTTTCCCTCTGCGCCCTCGGGGCGTCGGCCGCCGAGCCGGTCGCCCCGTCGCGGACGACGCCGGCCGACCTCCTCATCAAGGAAGGCGTCGAGACGCGCATCGCCTGCGACCATAACGGCGGGTACTCGAAATACTCCGGCGTCTACCACTACCGCGTCATCCTGCCGAAAGGCTATCATGCGGATCCCGCCAAGGAATGGTCCGCGCTCTTCGTCGCCTCGCCCGGCGGCAACGCCTCGCTCGGCAACATGGCCGACTGGGTGAAGAAGCACGCCTACGTCGCCATCCTGCTCGACGAATCAAAGAACGGCCCGTGGGACCCGAGCGTCGGCAATTTCCTCGCCGCGCACCAGGACGCCGTGAAACGCTTCCGCATCGGCCCCGGGCGCAAGGTCTGCACCGGCTTCTCCGGCGGCGCGCGCGCCAGCTCGGTCTTCGTCACGATCGGCGACAATTTCGGCGGCGTCATCCTCCAAGGCGCCGGCACCGGCATCCTCGACAACGGCCTGCGCGGCCTCAGCGGCGTGCAGATCCCGGCCGTCGTCGTGACCATGGGCAAGAAGGATTCGAACCGCGGCGAGATCAAGCAGCTGCAGGCCACGCAGGGCGATCGTCTGCAGGTCTTCGAATTCGAGGGCGGCCACCAGTGGGCTCCCAAGGACGTCATCGAGAAGGCCCTCGATCACGTCGACGCCAGGCTGCCGAAGTAGGCGGTGGTGGCGGCCAGCAGAGGGCGGTTGGCGGCCGGGAGCACCGAACCTGTGGAACAGGTGTCCGCCCTGCCCCTTCCCGCAAATCGCATTGCTCCTCCGCAAGCGGCGGGCATCAAGGGACGCAACCCCATGCGTATCCTCGCCCTCCTGTCCGTCGCCCTGCTCGCGGTCTACGCCGACGCGGCCGCCCCGAAGTTCAACGACCCGCAACCCCAGGCCTACCATCTCTCGGTCCGGGCCAGCGAGGTCGACCCGGCCGCGAAGGCGTATCCGGAGATCGGGTTCCACCTCGAGAGCAAGGGCAAGCCGGCGGACCTCCAGCTGGCCGACGTCGACACGCGCGTCGCGCCGCGCGGCGAACTCGTGGTCTGGCTGATGGGTCATAACCCCGTCATCGCCGAGAAAGTGAACGGCTACGGCTATCATCACCTCAGCGTGCACTACGCCCGCGGCTGGTTCGGCAAGCTCAACACCGTCCCCGCCGACACGCAGCACCTCGGCAACATCCGCCTCGAGGCCACCGCCGGCGTCGACGCCTCGAAGACCGTCGACATCGCCGCGGCCGATTCCGCCAAGGGCCGCGCGACGCGGATGGTCCAGTGGCTCGTGAAGAAGCACCCGCAGGGCCGCTGGGAGCAGTTCCTCACCGCGGATGGCAAGGAGCTCGACTGGGCCAAGGTCGTCGTCGGCGGCTCCTCGCACGGCGCCACGTCCTCGGCCCGCTTCGCGATGCACCAGAAGGTCGCGCGCGTGATCATGTTCTGCGGCCCTCGCGACAATACCGATGACTGGCAGGCCGGCCCCTCCGCGACCCCGCTCAACCGCTTCTTCGGGTACACCCACGTGCTCGACAGCGGCTGGACCGAGCACCACGACCAGCGCTCCTGGCTCATGCTTCGGCTCAACGAATACGGACCCGTCGTGAACGCCGACGACGCCAAGGCTCCCTACGGCCACACCCGCCGCCTGATCACCTCGGCCCCGATGAAGGGCGACGCCAAGAAGCAGGCCGACTCCGCGCATGGTTACGTCACCCCGAGCAAGGGCTCGCCCAAGGACGCCCAGGGACGCCACCTGCAGGAAGACGTGTGGAAGTATCTCTTCACCTCCGACGTCGAAGTCACCGGCAAGCCGGTCCCCGCGGAGACGGGCATCCGGATGAACCAGCGCCCGGAAGCGAAGGCGAAGAAATAAGCCGCCCGGAAGGACGGCTTGCGCTCGGCGGGGTTTCGGCTGTTGGATGACCGCGTTCAACGTGGCCATCCGCATCGATCTCGTCACCCTCTTCCCCGCCATGGCCGACGGCTTCCTCCAGGAGTCGGTCATCGGAAAAGCCATCGACAAAGGCCTGATCGCCTTCAAGGCGCACGACCTGCGCGCCTATTCCAAGGACAAGCACCGCAAGGTGGACGACATGCCCTACGGCGGCGGACCAGGCATGCTGATGACCTGCCAGCCCCTGTTCGACGCCGTCGACACCCTGGCCACCCCCGGATGCGAAGTCGTCTACCTTTGCCCCGATGGTGAACAATTGACCAATAAGCTGGCCAAGGAACTGGCCCAGAAGGCCCACCTGATCCTCGTTTCGGGCCATTATGAGGGCATCGACCAGCGTTTCCGCGACCGGAAGGTCACCCGGGAGGTCTCCATCGGGGATTATGTGCTCACCAATGGCACTTTGCCGGCCTGCGTCCTGGTCGACTGCCTCGGACGCCAGATTCCCGGCGTACTCGGGGAGGAAAACTCCTTGACGGGGGATAGTTACAACGGCAAGTTGCTCGCCTTTCCGCAGTTCACCCGACCCGCTGTTTATGATGGTCTCGAGGTGCCCCCCGTCCTCCTCGGAGGAAACCACGCCGAAATCGAAAAATGGCGTCGGGAAAGGCAAACAGAGAAGACAAAGCAACGCCGACCGGACCTGATGAAAGACCAAGAACACCAGCCATGAGCAACCATCCCCTCATCCAATTTGCCACCCAGCCCCAGCTGAAGACCGCCCGCGGCGACCATGAATTCAAGGTCGGCGACGGCGTCAAGGTCGCCACCAAGGTCCGCGAAGGCGACAAGGAGCGCACCCAGACCTTCTCCGGCATCGTCATCCAGCGCAAGGGCGGCGGCATCCACGAGACCTTCACCGTCCGCCGCGTCTCCTTCGGCGAAGGCGTCGAGCGCACCTTCCCGGTCCACTCCCCGAACATCGAGAAGATCGAAGTCGAGCGCACCTCCCAGGTCATGCGCTCCCGCCTCTTCTACCTCCGCGATCGCCAGGGCAAGTCGGCGACCAAGGTGAAGGAAAAGCGCTTCGACCCGACCGAGCACGCCGCCCAGCAGGCTGCCGCGGCCGCCGCCAAGTAAGCCTCCCCGAGGCTGCTCCGAAACCCCGCCACCCGGCGGGGTTTTTTGTGCCCGTTTTCCGTCCGCCCCCGGCCGACGTCCGAAAACGCCTCCCCAACCCCTATTCGCAAGACACCGCCTAACCCACTTATTAACAGGGGTTTGTTTTGCGTGTTTTGACAGACCCCCCGAAGGCGGCGGGTAAAATATTCCGGAAACCTGCGGGGGAAGGCTTGACTCGCCCCCTGCCACCTGCGTTTTTCCACGTCCGTCTTTTGGGAACCCTCCCGGGACGACAACCATCACCTTCTCCTAATCCCATGCTACGCATCCGCCTCCAACGCTTCGGTACCAAGAACGAGCCGACCTACCGCCTCGTCGTCGCCGAACAAGCCATCCGCCGTGACGGCCGTTTCGTCGAAGTCCTCGGCAACTACAATCCCCGCGCCCGCGGCAAGACCCCCGGCCTGGTGATCAACGTCGAGCGCGTCGACCATTGGGTCAAGCTCGGCGCCCAGCCGTCCGACACCGCGAAGTCGCTCGTGAAGCGCGCGCGCGAGGAAGCGGCCAAGGCCTAAGCAGTTTTACACGGCGGAAACGCCACCCTGACGATGCTTCACCCCGCCCCCTGGCGGGGTGATTCATTTGGCGAGGTCGCCGACCGGACCGACGGCCTCAGTTGATCTTGTTCCAGCCGCCCTGCCCATCCTTCTCCAGTTTCTGGAAGCCGGCCCGCGCCAGCCGCTGGTCGCCCAGCCCCTGCTTCATGGCGCCTTCGCCGTACTTGGTCGTGAGCGTGGGCGATTCCAGCACCCGCCGGCAAGGGGCCTTCGTCACGGGGTGGACGGTGAAGTCCGGGGCGTCCGTCGGCAGGTCGACCTCGAACTCCTCGCCCTCGGCGCCGTCGGGCTGTATCACGATGTAACGGCGCAGGGGCATGGCTTACTTGCGGGAAGAACGCGGGTCGAAGGCGTCGCGCAGGCCGTCGCCGAGGAAGTTGAGGGACAGCAACGTCAGCGCGAAGACGACCGAAGGCGAGACCAGCAGCCAGGGGCACTCCTCCATGATG
>JBJTAX010000220.1:0-3853 GCA_046091055.1 Verrucomicrobiota bacterium
CCAAGGCCTGCGCGAGATTGGCCATATCAGCCCGCTTGCCCTTATACCAGCCGCCGCCGTGGACGCAGATGATGGCAGGCAGTGTCTGCGAGGGGGTTTTGGGTTTCCAAAGGTCGAGCTGCATCTCACGCTGACCGTAGCGGGCGTAATCGAGACCCGGATGTGATTCGAGTGAGGCAGTGACTTCAGGCGCGAGCGTGGTGGGCGTGGGCTTGGCTACCTGTTGAGCCTCGAGAAGCACCGGGAGAAAGAGTGTGAATAGCAGGGATTTCATTATGGCCTACCGTTTCAGTAAAGAGACTGAATTTCCGCTTCGCTGAGCACTGCGGAGTAGATGGCGAACTCGTCGATCGCGCCGTTGAGATTGCGGATGGGGAACTGATGACCTTGGGTTGGCAGTCCCCAGTTGCGCCGTCACCAGGCAATAGATATACCGGAAGAGGGACTCCTGGTACTGGGAGAGCAAAAGGACCAGGTTTTCAGGACTTGATGGGGGGTCTTCGGACATTTTCTACATATAGGTCCCCGGCCTCTCCTTACAGGGTGCCAGAAATCTTCGGATAAACCACTACTTAATAGCGGAAATCGCTGAGGAGGGTGGGGATACGAGGCCGCCTAATATCCGCACCAGCCCGAGAGGTGAGGGTAGCCTGGCGTAAGACGCCGTCACCTTCGGCACCTCTCCAATGATGTGGCCGGAGCCGAGGCGGATCAAGAAGCAAGGGGAAGGGCGGGGGCGAGGAAAATGGCCGTCTGGACCCATTCGTGTCGTTATCCCGCCAGAAGGAACACTTGTCCGTCAGGTGGGTCGTAGTCTAGACCTAAGGAGCCCCGTGACGGCCTGCCTGCAGGCCGCCTAATCCTTTACTCCGCATGCGCTTCCTCCTGCTTCTTTCCCTTTTCGCCGCTTCGGCCGTCGCCGACGGTCCCAAGGACAACCTGCCCGCGGCGGTCCGACCGATCCCTCCGACCGACAAGGCCGTGCCCGTGCCTGAGGCCGACCGCGCCGCGCTCAACGCATCATTGGTCGAACTCCGCAAGGACATCGACGCCACCGCCAAGGCGCAGGCCAAGAATGCCCGGCTGCAGGAATTCCTGCCTGACCTGGAAATCTACCACAAGGCGGTGGACTGGGCGCTCCGTCACAACGAGGTGTTCAAGAAGGAGGAGATCAAGTCCGCCCATGAACTGATCGCCGAGGGCAGGGCGCGCGCGGCCGCCTTCGCCAAGGGCGAGACGCCCTGGACGACGCAGACGGGCCTGGTGGTGCGCGGCTACCGTTCACGCATCGACGGTTCGGTGCAGCCCTACGGCATGGTCATCCCCGCCGGTTGGGCGAACGGCGCGCCGATGCGCCTCGACTTCTGGTGCCACGGCCGCGGGGAGACCCTAACCGAGCTGGCCTTCATGACCGAACGGCGGCGCAACTTAGGGCAGGTCCCCGCCGACGGCCGGCTGGTCCTGCATCTCTACGGCCGCTACTGCTGCGCGAACAAGTTCGCGGGCGAAGTCGACCTCTGGGAGGCCTACGCCCACGTCCGCAAGAGCTACAACATCGACGACGACCGCCTGTTCATCCGCGGTTTCTCCATGGGTGGCGCGGCCGTCTGGCAGTTCGGCGCCCACTACGCCGACCGCTGGTGCGGCATCAATCCCGGCGCCGGTTTCTCCGAGACCCCCGAGTTCCTGAACGTCTTCCAGAACGAGGACGTCTCTAAGATCCCGTCCTGGCAGAAGACCCTGTGGGCCTGGTATAATGCCACCGACAGCGCCATCAACTTCCGGAACGCCCCGACGGTCGCCTACAGCGGCGAGATCGACAAGCAGAAGCAGGCCGCCGATGTGATGGCACGCGAGATGGGCAAGGTCGGCCTGGAACTGACGCACATCATCGGGCCTCAGACCGCGCATAAGATCCATCCGGACTCCATGGTCGAGATCGAGCGCCGCCTCGCCGCCATCGCCGCCAACGGCCGCGTGCGCACGCCTAAGGAGGTGTCCTTCGCCACTTATTTCCTGCGCTACGACCGCATGCATTGGGTCAAGGTCGACCGCCTGGTCGAGCACTGGAAGCAGGCCCGCGTCGACGCACGGCTCGTCGACGAACGCGCCATCGAGGTCAAGACGGCCAACGTCGCCGGCCTGACCCTCGACTTCGCCCCCGGAGATTCCGTCCAATCGCAGTTCGTGCCCACCGCCGTGACCATCGACGGCCACAAGGTCCTGACTTCGGTCAAGGCCGCCTCGGACCGTTCTTGGAAGGCCACTTTCGCCCGTGATCCGAAGAACGGCGAGTGGACGCAGATAGCCGCGTATGTCGACCCGGTCGCCGTCAAGCGTCATGGCTTGTCCGGTCCGATCGACGACGCGTTCATGGACTCCTTCATCTACGTGACCCCGAGCGGCCAGCCGTTCAACGCCAAGGTAGGCGGCTGGGCCAAGTCCGAGATGGAACGTGGCGCCCGGGAATGGCGTCGCCAGTTCCGCGGCGATGCGCCGACCAAGGCGGACACGCAGTTCAAGGACGAGGACATCTCCAAGAGCAACCTCATCCTCTGGGGCGATCCGTCGTCCAACGCCATCCTCGCCAAGGTCATCGCCCAGCTTCCGATTCAGTGGAGCGCCGACAAGCTCGTCGTCGACGGCAAGACCTACTCATCTGCCGACCATGCGCCGATCCTGATCTATCCGAACCCGCTGAATCCCCGGAAGTATGTCGTCATCAACAGCGGTTTCACCTACCGCGAATACGACTACCTGAACAACGCCCGTCAGGTCGCCAAGCTGCCGGACTGGGCCGTGATCGACCTCAAGGTCGCCCCCGACGCCGTCGCCCCGGGCGCCGTACCCGTCGCCGGCTTCTTCGACGAAGCCTGGCAATTCCGCGCTTCCAAGTAATTCCGCTTACCACTCCCCATGGCCATCATCACCGAAAAAGACCTCCAACCCACGTATGACGTCATCGTCGTCGGCTCCGGCGCCGGCGGCGGTCAGTCCGCCTACACGCTCACCATGAACGGCGTGAAGGTGCTCATGCTCGAGGCCGGTCGCAATTACGACCCGGTCACCGAGACCCCGATGTTCCAGTCCAAGGCCGACGCGCCCCTGCGCGCGATGAGCACGCGTGAGAAGCCGTTCGGCTTCCATGACGCCACCGTCGACGGCGGCTGGGAGGTCCCGGGCGAGCCTTACACCCAGGCCTCGACCGACCCTAAGCAGCGTTTCGACTGGTGGCGCGCCCGCATGCTCGGCGGCCGCACCAACCATTGGGGACGCATCTCGCTCCGTAACGGCCCGTATGACTTCAAACCGTACTCCCGCGACGGCCTCGGCTTCGACTGGCCGATCAGCTACGAGGACGTCGCCCCTTACTACGACAAGGTCGAGATGCTCGTCGGTGTCTACGGCTCCAACGAAGGCCTCGAGAACACGCCCGACTCCCCGAACGGCACGCTGCTCCCGCCCCCGAAGGCCCGCGCCGGCGAGCTCTACGTCAAGAAGCACATCGCCAAGCACGGCATGCTCGTGATCCCGATCCACCGCGCGATCCTCTCGACCCGCCAGGACCACGTGAATTTCCCGGCCCGCCTGCATCCGAACAATCCCAAGGCGCAGAAGATCATCGCCAAGGCCATGCAGGAGCGCGCCGCGTGCTTCTGGGCGACCGACTGCGGGCGCGGCTGTTCGATCAAGGCCAACTACCAGTCGACCACCGTGCACCTGCCGCCGGCGCTCGCGACCGGCAACCTGGACATCCTCTGCAACGCCCATGCCCGCGAAGTGACCGTCGGCGCGGATGGCAAGGCCAACGGCGTCATCTACGTGGACAAGACTACCGGCCAGGAGCGCGCCC
>JBJTAX010000221.1:0-2612 GCA_046091055.1 Verrucomicrobiota bacterium
TCCTAGTGGAAAGAAAGGGCGCCGCGCACCGCGGCTGCGTCTTCCTCAAGGGCAGCCGTTCCTTCGCCTTGGAACGCTGCCTCCCGCCCGCCGTCCGCGGCGCCCTTTCTTTCCACTAGGATGCTTTATCGTCTCAGCGAATTCGTCGACCTCTGGGGGCCGTTCCGGCTTTTCGAATACCTTTCCGTGCGCGCCATCCTCGCCGGGTCACCGCGCTGCTCCTCGGCATGCTCTTCTCCGGGCGGCTGATCGCCGCGCTCGCGCGCCTGCGCCAGCCGGAGCGTTCGGCGAAGCTGATGGGCGACCTCGCGAAGGAGGGTGGCAAGGTGCCCACCATGGGCGGGCTCATCATCGCCGCGGCGATGATCCCCTCGGTGCTCCTCTGGGCGCGGCCCAACGTGCTCGTGCTCGCGTCGCTCTGGTGCCTCTTCGGCATGGGGCTCGTCGGGCTCTACGACGACTGGCTCAAGGTCCGGCACGGCAGCGCGGACGGCATCTCCGCGCGCCTGAAGCTGGCGGGGCAGGGGGTCGTCGCGCTGGTCGCCTTCGGCCTCGTGCTCCTCGACCCGGCCTATCGCGAAAGCCTCTGCGAGATCTGGCTGCCGGTCCTCAACGGCCCGCTCTGGTCCGCCAAGTCCCTCGGCTGGCCCTTCCTCGTCTGCCTCGGCGTCGCCGGCGTGTTCTTCGTGCTCGTCTGCGTCGGCTGCTCGAACGCCGTCAACCTCACCGACGGCCTCGACGGACTGGCCATCGGCTGCGTGCTGATCACCACGATGATCTTCGGCGCGGTCGCCTACCTCGCCGGCCACCATGCGTTCGCGACCTACCTGCGCATCAGCTACGTGCCGGGCGCCGGCGAGCTGGCGGTGTTCTGCTCGGCCCTCGTCGGCGGCAGCCTCGTGTTCTTCTGGCATAACGCGGCGCCGGCCGAGATCTACATGGGCGACGTCGGGGCCCTCGGCCTGGGCGGCGCGCTGGGCGCCGTCGCGTGCCTGATGCACCAGCCGTTCCTCCTGGCCATCGTCGGCGGCGTCTTCGTCGTCGAGGCGGTCTCGGTCATGCTGCAGGTCGCCTACTTCAAGCGGACCGGCGGCCGGCGGCTGTTCCTGATGACGCCCATCCACCACCACTTCCAGAAGAAAGGCTGGCCCGCGACCAAGGTCGTGGCGCGCTTCTGGATCCTCTCCCTCCTCTGCGGCCTGCTCGGGCTGCTCTCCCTGAAACTGCGATGAGCGAGTTCCCCGAGTCGCTCCGCCGCCGGCTGACCCGGCCCGCCGCCGTCTTCGGCGAGGGCGTCAGCGGCCGTTCGGTCGCGGAGTCGCTGGCTTCGGCCGGCTTCGCCTCCGTCGTCTACGACGAACGCGGGGAGAACCGCGTGTTCGGCCCCGCGGAGGCCGCGCGCCACGACCTCCTCGTCTACAGCCCCGGCTTCGCG
Source organism: Verrucomicrobiota bacterium (assembly GCA_046091055.1). Classification (GTDB taxonomy): domain Bacteria; phylum Verrucomicrobiota; class Verrucomicrobiia; order Opitutales; family UBA953; genus UBA953. Next base: position 1,436 of record JBJTAX010000221.1, read on the forward strand.
CAGGCGCACCCTTGGCTGCTGGCGGCGCGCCGCGCCGGCCTGCATTGCCTGACCGAGCTCGACTTCGGGGCGCTGCTCTGGACCGGCCCGGCCGTCGCCGTCACCGGCACGAACGGCAAGACCACCCTCACCGAGTTCCTTTCGTTCGCGTTCAAGCGCGCCGGCCTCGACGCGATCGCCTGCGGCAACGTCGGCCTTCCGCTCACCTCGCTGCACCGCACGGTCTCCAACGGCTCCTTCCTCGCGGTCGTCGAGGTGAGTTCCTTCCAGGCCGAGGACCTGCGGCATTTCGCGCCGGAGGCCGTGCTCTGGACGAACTTCGACGAGGACCATCTCGACCGGCACGGCGACCTCGAGAGTTATTTCCGCGCCAAGTTCCGGCTCATCGAGCGGATGATGCCCGGCGGCATCCTCGTCGTCGGCGAATCCGTCGTCGCCGCCGCGCGCCCCTTCGGCATCGAGCTGCCCGAGACGGCGCTGGTCGCCGTCCGCGCCGACGTCGCCGACACCGTGCCGGCCGGCTCGGTCTTCGACTCCTGGCCCCAGCGCGAGAACTGGGCGCTGCTCACGCGCTACTGGCAGGCCCGGGGTCTGCCGGCCCGCCACCTCGAGGCGGCGGCCCGGCTTTTCCGGATCCCGCCGCACCGCCTGCGCAAGGTGGCCGAGCACAAGGGCGTCGAATTCTGGAACGATTCGAAGGGCACCAATTTCCATGCGGTCAAGGCCGCCTTGTCCCAGTTCAGCGTTCCCGTGCGCTGGATCGGGGGAGGGACGTGGAAGGGCGGCGACCTCGCCCGTTTCGCGCGCGACATCGCCCCGCTGATCGATTCCGCCTACCTCATCGGCGAGACCGGGCCGGAACTCCTCCGTCACTTCGAGGCCCTCGGCCGGCCGGCCGTCTGCCTGCCCGGCCTGCAGGACGCGGTGGTGGCCGCCGCGAAGACCGCGCCCGCGCCCTCCGTCATCCTGCTCAGCCCGGGCTTCTCCAGCTTCGACCAGTTCCGCGGCTACGCCGAACGCGGCCTCGTCTTCGAGCGCGCCGCCCTGGCCCTCGCGGCCCGCGCCTGATCTTTCCACCACACCACCCACCCCCCCCCACCACCATGCGGGCCCACAGCACCGTCACCCCCGGCGGGCGCGTCCACCACTGCGTCAACGCCGTCCACGGCGGCGGCAA
>JBJTAX010000222.1:0-4252 GCA_046091055.1 Verrucomicrobiota bacterium
CGAAGGATTATCCCGGATGGAAGACGGTGAAGCCGGGTCCGTCCCCGCTGCGGCCGTGAGATGAGGGCCGCGACCCAGAGGGGCAGGACGAAACCTGCAACACGGCTGGGCGCTCTGGCTATGACGCGATCGTATCGGGCCAGTGCTTGCGGTTTCATCCCGACTGCGACGCGGTGCGACGAGATCATTCCCCCGGGGCGCGGTGATCAGGCTTGTCGCGGCGGGTGCTCCGCGGTTTCAACCGGGGCGGCGGTCCCGCGCCATGATGAACCCCACGCCCGGACAAGTTGCCGCGTTCCACCGCGCCCGCGCGGATCGCGTTGCGCGGCCGGCGTCGCGGCGTTTCGCCGCTGTCCTGAAGGGCGTGTTCCTCGCCGGCTGCGCCGCCGTGCTCGCCCCGGCGCAGCCGCTCACACCGGCGGAGGCGAGGGAGGAGGATGTTCTGTTCACCGCGCCGGGATTCGACCGCGTGGGCCGGGCGCGGACGCTTCCCGCGGATGAAACCCGCGTGCGCATCACGGTGCGCGACGCCGCGACCGGCGAGCCGACGCCGTGCAAGGTCAACGTCGTGGGTTCCGACGGTAACTTCTACCAGCCGCCGCCCGGCCGCCTCACGCCGTACTCGCTCACCGGCCAATGGCCCGCGCCCGGCGCGAAGGGCAACCGGACAGGGAAGGCGCCGTACCGGTATGTCGGCCGGTTTTTTTACACGACCGGCGAGTCGACGGTGGCGGTTCCGGCCGGCGACGTGCGGGTCGAGGTGTGGAAGGGTCTCGAATACCGGCCCGAGGTGGTGACCGTGACGGTGCCGGCCGGGTCGCGGCGGGACGTCGAGGTGAAACTCGCGCGCACCGCGCCGATGCCGGCGGCCGGTTACCATGCGGGTGACACGCACCTGCATTTCCGGCGCGAGACGGAGGAGGACGACCGCATCGTTTTCGATCTGCTCGAGGCCGAGGGCCTCGGCTACGGGGTTACGCTCGCCTACAACGAGCCGGCCGGGCCGTACACCGCGGTGATGGACAAGCTGGAGTTTCCGCAGCGGGCGCTCGGTCGCGGCGCCATCCGCCAACGCGGCGGCACCTTCATCGCCTCTGGCCAGGAGTACCGCAGCACCGTCTACGGCCACATGAACCTGATCCTCCGCGAGGACCTTGTGGCGGCCGGGACCAGTTACCATCTCGACACGTGGCCGGTCTACGGCGAGGTCGCGCGCGAGACGATGGCGCGGGGCGGCTTCGCGCTCATGGCGCACGGCGGCTACGGGCGGGAGATCTACGCCGATGCCGCGCTCGGCCGCATCCAGAGCATCGAGCTGCTGCAATTCGGGGTGTACCGCGACATCGGTCTCGAGGGCTGGTACAACATGCTCAACACCGGCGACCGCTTCCCGGCGCACGCCGCGAGCGACTACCCGCCATGCCGCACCCTGGCCGACAGCCGGACCTACGTGCACCACGCCGCGACTCCGACGCTGCCCGAGTGGCTCGCGGGGCTCGCGGCCGGCCGCAGCTTCTTCACGACCGCTCCGCTGCTGCTCCTCGAGGTCGATGGCGAGCGGCCCGGCGCGCGGATCCGCCGGAGCGGCGAGGGCCCGCACCGCGTCCGCGCGCGCGTCCGGGTGCGGAGCGAGATCACTCCCGTGACGGACGTGGATCTCATCGTGAACGGCCGCGTCGCGCACCGCCGGCAGGTGTCCCGCGCCGAGGGGCGGGGGAGCTGGATCGAACTGGAGCACACCATCGAGCTGGCTGGTTCGGCGTGGATCGCCGCGCGGGCGCATTCCACGTCGCCGGGCGGCCTGCCGGACGCCGAGGCGCACACGAATCCCGTCTACGTTTATCTCGGCGACCGGGCGCCGTTCGAGAAGGCGGCGGTCGACGCCTGGATCGCGAAGATCGACGGGCAGATCGCCTTCCACGCTGCGCGGCGCTTCCCGGAAAATTCGAGGGTGCTGAACTATTTCCAGCAGGCGCGCGACGTGCTGCTGAAGATCCGGGCGCGGGGCGGCCTGAGCGCGGCGGCGGATCCGGCGGCGTTGGCGGCCGAGCTCGGCGTCGGCGCCGGCGGGACGCGCGACCTCGCCCTGGATGGCAACGCGGCCGGGGTGGCCGACGCGGAGCTGCGGGCGTACCTCGCACCCTCGCGGCCGACGCCGGCGGCCGAGGCGGTGAAGGCGTTCGAGAAGATCCCGGGTTTCGAGATGCAGCTCGTCGCCGCCGAGCCGCTCGTGCGCAGCCCGATCGTCGCGGCGTTTGACGAGAACGGCGGCCTCTACGTCGGCGAGATGCTCGATTACCCCTACAACCCGCGCAGCCGCACGCGCGTGGCGTGGCAGCGGCCCTTCGCTCCGGACGCGGAGCCGCTCGGCACGGTGCGGCTGCTGCGCGACACCGACGGCGACGGCGTGTACGACCAGAGCACGGTCTTCGCCGACAAGCTGCTGTGGGTGGGCGGCATTGTGCCGTGGAAAGGCGGCGTGTACGTCGCTTCGCCGCCGGACATCTGGTACCTGAAGGACACGGACGGCGACGGTCGCGCCGATATCCGCGAGAAGGTTTTCACGGGGTTCGCCATGGACCGCCAGCAGACGTTCGTGAACAGCCTGCTCTTCGGGCTGGACCACGCGATCCACGGCACGGGCGGCGGCCATGGCGGCGAGATTCGACCGGCGGGCGACCCGGCGGCGGCGCCCCTCGGTCTCGCCGGCCGGGACTTTCTTTTTTCGCCCGGGAGCCATCGCCTCGAGTTGGAGAGCGGTTCGCGCCAATTCGGGATGGCGTTCGACGACTGGGGCAACCGCTTCCTCTGCGACCAGGGCAACCCCGGGTTCCACGTCGTCCTGCCGCTGCGCTACCTCGCGCGCAACCCGCACTTCACACCGCCGGCGACGGTCCACCCGATGGCGCCGTCCTCCGAGCCGCTGCACCGCCTCAGCCCCGTGGAGCGGTGGCGTCACATCAAGAGCAGCCGGCGCTTCGCGGGCACCGAGCAGCCCGCGGACATCGGGCCGCTGGCGGGCGCGGCGCGGCTGGAGGTCGATCGCGGCACGATGCGCGACCGCACCGCCAACGAGGGCGGCGTGAGCAACCACGTGGTCGACTCCGCGGCGGGCATCACCGTGTACCGCGGCGGGGCGTACCCGCCGGCATTCCACGGGAGCCACTTCGTGGGCGACGGCGTCGCCAATGTGGTGCACCGGCGCGTGGTGGTTCCGCAGGGCGCCACTTTCCGCACGGTGCGCGGGGATCCGGGCACGGAGTTCGCCCGCACGCCCGACAACTGGTTCCGCCCGGTCAACTTCGTCAACGCCCCCGATGGCACGCTGTACTGCATCGACATGGGCCGCGAGCATTCGGAGTCGATCAACATCCCGCCTGACGTCGAAAAGCACCTCGACCTGACGAGCGGTAGCGGGCGCGGGCGGATTTACCGGATGGCCCCCGCGGGCTTCCGGGCGCCGCCGCCCCCGCGGCTCGGGAGCGCGGGCACGGCCGAACTCGTGCAGGCGTTGGACAGTCCCCACGGCTGGTGGCGCGACACCGCGCACCGGCTGCTGTTCGAGCGGCAGGATCTTTCCGCGGTGCCCGCCTTGGAAACTCTGGCGCGGCGCGGCTCGCCGCCGGCCCGCGTGCACGCGCTGTGGTCGCTGCGCGGGCTGCAGGCGCTGACGGACCGCGCGATTGTCGTCGCCCTCGGCGACGCGCATCCTGGTGTGCGTGAGAACGCGATCCGTCTCGCCGAGGCCCGGCTCGAGGCGTCCGGCGAGGTGCGCGAGAAGATCAAGGACCTGGTCAGCGATCCCTCCCCGCGCGTGCGGCTGCAGGTCGCGTTCACCATCGGCGAGTCGAGGCGTTGGAATCAGGCGGCGCTGCTCGCGCGGATCGCGCGCGAAAACCTCGACGACCCGTGGATCCAGTCGGCGGTGATCAGTTCCGCCTCCGAGGTGGCCGTCGAGGTCCTGGCCTCGCTGGCGGCCGGAACGGGGGAGGCAAAAGGTGATCGCGCGGGGGACTTTCTCCGGCGTCTGGCGGTCGTGGTGGGTTTTCAAAACGACCCGGTGCGCGTCGGGCGCGCGCTCGGGACGATGGCGACGTTGGCGGACGCCGGCCGCGCGATGCGTCTTCTGGACGGGCTGGGCGAGGGACTGCGGCTGGCCGGCACCACGCTGGCGGCGGCGGATCCGGACGGCCGCGCCGGGGAGCTGCTGCGGCTGGCGCGGGCCATCGCCGTCGACGCGAGTCTGCCGGAG
>JBJTAX010000223.1:0-8517 GCA_046091055.1 Verrucomicrobiota bacterium
GCCTTGAATCCGCCGCGACGCAGGCCGACGGGCGCGCCGTCGCGGAGGGTTTCCGCATGGCGGTCGGCCAGCTCCGCTCGATCCTCTCCGCCCAAGGTCTCGCCGAGGTGAATCCGGTCGGCCAGCCTTTCGATCCGGCCCGCCACGAAGCCGTCGGCTCCGAACCCAGCGCCGAGGCCGCCGAAGGCTCGGTGCTCCGCGTCGCCCGCTCCGGCTGGCTACTCCACGACCGCGTCCTCCGCCCGGCCGCGGTCTTCGTCTCTTCCGGCCCCGGCCGGTAAGCTTCCGCGATGGCCGAAGACTATTACTCCCTGCTCGGCGTCGCGAAGTCCGCCTCCGCCGACGAGCTCAAGAAGGCCTATCGCAAGAAGGCCATGGAATTCCATCCCGACCGCAATCCGGGCAACAAGGAAGCCGAGGAGAAGTTCAAGAAGGTCTCGCGCGCCTATGAGATCCTCGGCGACGACGCCAAGCGGAAGCTTTACGACCAGCATGGCGAGGCGGCCTTCGACCCCAACATGGGCGGCGGCGCCCGCGGTCCGGGCGGCGGCTTCCGCGGCGCCGACCCGCGTGACATCTTCGAACAGATGTTCGGCGGCGGCGGTTTCGGCGACATCTTCGGCGGCGGCGGCGGGGGCGAGTCCGACGAATCCGGCGAAGACCTGCGCGTCGACCTCAAGGTCACGCTCGAAGAGGCGGCCGAAGGCGTCGAACGCAAGATCCCCTACCGCAAGCATGTCGCCTGCTCGAAGTGCGCCGGTTCCGGCGCCGAAGCGGGCTCGAAGAAGGTCCGCTGCCCGACCTGCAAGGGCCACGGCCAGGTGATCCGCTCCCAGGGCTTCTTCCAGATGCGCCAGACTTGTCCGACCTGCCACGGGCAGAAGGAGACCATCGAGAAGCCCTGCAAGGGCTGCTCCGGCGAAGGCCGCGTGGTCGCGGAATCCAGCGTGACGGTCCGCATCCCTCCCGGCGTCGACACGGGCACGAAGCTGCGTTCGAGCGGCAACGGCTCGGCGGGCCGCCGCGGCGCCGCCGCCGGCGACCTCTACGTCCACGTGACCGTCCAGGAACACGAGCTCTTCGAGCGCGACGGCGACGACCTCGCCTGCAGCGTGCCGGTGAAGTTCTCGGTCGCCGCCCTCGGCGGCAAGATCGTCGTCCCGAAGCTCCGCGGGAAGACCAACCTGAACATCCCCGCCGGCACCCAGGGCGGCACGATCTTCCGCCTCCGCGGCGAAGGCATGCCCCCGTTGCGCGGCTCGGTTTCGGGCGACCTCCTGGTGCGCGTCGACATCGACGTGCCGAAGAAGATGTCCGTCCAGGAGAAGACAGCCCTCCAGGCCTACGCCGAAGCCTGCGGCGACGAGGCCGCGCCGGTCTCCGAATCCTGGCGTTCGAAGTTCAAGAAGTTCTTCCCTTAACCCCCTTGCCCGGCACGGGGCTGGTCGTAAGGTGAACCCATGTCGCGCGACCCCGGCCAGTCCGACCGATTGATCCGCCGTCTCCGCTGGGAGGAGCTGGACCTCGCCTGGCTGCGTCGCTTCGCCGAACTGGCCCGCGACGAGGACCTCGCCGGGCTCGGCCTGGCCGTCCGGCCGCTCCGCCCTGGCGACCCGTCCGCCGCCCTGCTCGCCGGCGCCGAACGCGCCCGCGCCCGCGTGGTCGCCCGTCACCCCATGGTCCTCGCCGGCCTCGGCATGATCGAGGTGGTCTTCGCGGCCTACGGCGGCCGGTGCCGGGCGAAACCGCTCGCGGCCGACGGCCAGTCCGTCCCCGCCGGCGCAGCCGTCGCCGAAGTCGAAGGTCCCGCCGCCGAACTGCTTTCCGCCGAACGCGTGCTGCTTAACTTCCTCCAACGCCTGTGCGGCGTGGCCACGCGCACGCGCGCGCACGTCCGCGCGCTGGGGCCCTCCCCGACGAAGCTCCTCGACACGCGCAAGACCACCCCGGGCTTCCGCATGCTCGAGAAATACGCGGTCGGGCAGGGCGGCGGCCACAACCACCGGCTCGGGCTCTTCGACCGCATCATGGTGAAGGACAACCATCTCGCCGCCGACGGCGCGGGCGCGCCAGCCGTCCCGACCTGCTCGTCGAGGTCGAGGTGGATCGGCCCGACCAGATCGCCCCGGCCCTCGCGGCCGACGCGGACGTCGTGCTGCTCGACAACTTCCCCTTCGCCGATCTCCGCGTCGCGATCCCGGCGTTGCGCGGCCGCGCGTGGTCCGAAGTCAGCGGCGGCGTGAGCCTCGCGACGCTCCCGGACCTCGGCGTCCTCGCGCCGGACTTCGTCTCCAGCGGCGCCCTCACCCACGCCGCGCCGTGGTGCGACCTCGGCCTCGACTGGCTCTGACGATGGCCGACCTCGAAAGCAGCATCCTCCTGGCGTTCCTCGCTTCGCCCGACGAACCCGTCAGCGGCGACCGGCTCGCGAAGGAGCTCGGCGTCTCCCGCGTGGCGGTCTGGAGCCGGCTCGAGAAGCTGCGCGCCCAAGGCTTCGTCTTCGCGGCCTCGACGCGCAAAGGCTACGCCTTGAAGTCCGTCCCGCGCGGCCTCAACCCGGCGTTGTTCGAAGCGCATCTGCGCCGGCTCAAGGTCGCGCCGGCGGTCGCGCTGCTCGAGACGGTCGACAGCACGAACTCCGAGGCCGAGCGCCGCCTCGCCGCCGGCCAGGAAGCGCCGTTCGCCGTGCTCGCCCGGACGCAGTCCGCCGGCCGCGGCCGCCTGGGGCGCAAGTGGCACAGCGCTCCCTCGGGCAGCCTCTGCCTGTCGCTCGCCTTCCGGCCGTTCATCCCGCCCGAACGGCTCAAGCCCTTCACGCTGTGGATGGGCCTCGCGCTCTGCGCGCACGTCGAGCAGGCCCACGGCCTGAGGCTCGGCCTGAAGTGGCCCAACGACCTGCAGTCGCCCGACGGACGCAAGGTCGCCGGCATGCTCACCGAGGCCCGCCTCGACGCCGACTCGGTCCGGGAGCTGGTCTTCGGCCTCGGCCTCAACCTCGCCGGTCAGCCCAAGGATTTCCCCGCCGAACTGCGCGCGACGGCCGGCACGCTCGAAGCGGCGCTCGGGCGGCCGCTCGACGTCCACCGCGCGGCGGCCGAAGCCGTCGCCGCGCTCTTCCAGGCCTGGGAGCAGTTCGAGGAAGGGACATGGTCTCGCTCCTTCCGGCGGCTCTGGGCCCGCCACGACGTGCTGACAGGCAAGTCGGTCCGCGTCGGCCTGCGCGGCGATCCGATCGCGGGCGTGGTCGACGGCGTCGACGACGAGGGCTCGCTCATCCTCCGCACCGGCGGGGGCCGCCCCGCCGTCGTCGCCACCGGCGCAGTCCCGCTGCGCAAGCCTTGCCCGCGAGCGCCGACTCCGCCCACGCCGACCTTCCCCGCGTGTCCCTTTTCTGCCTCGATGTCGGCAACACGCACGCCCACTGGGGCGTCGTCGACGGACGCGCGGTGACGGCTCACGGCGAGATCCCGACCGCCGCGCTCACGGCCGCCGACCTCGCGGCGCTGCTCGCCGCGCACCCGACCCGGGGCGTCGCCCTCGCCAGCGTGGTGCCGGCGATGACCGCCGCCGTCCTGCCCGCGCTCGCCGGCGCCGGCCGGCCGTTCTATCACCTGACGCATGACACCGTGCGCGGGCTCGGTTTCGATTACCCCACCCCGGCCGAGGTCGGCCAGGACCGCCTCGCCGACTGCGTCGGCGCCCAGCTCGTCGTCGGCGCGCCGGCGGTCGTCGTCGGCATGGGCACGGCCACGACGGTCGACCTCCTCACCGACCGCGGCTACGCCGGCGGCATCATCGCGCCCGGGCTCGGCGTGATGACGCGCTACCTGCATGAGCGCACCGCGTTGCTGCCGGCGCTCGACCCCGCCTCGCTCCTCGGCGGACCGGCGATCGGGAAGTCCACCGTCGACGCCATGCGCGCGGGTTGCGCGCTCGGCTTCGCGGGCATGATCGGCGCGCTCCTCGACGGCGTCTGCGCGGAGCTCGTCCGCCAAGGCTCGCCGCCGCCCAAGGTGGTCGTCACCGGCGGCGCCGCGGTCTATCTGCCGGCCTCCTGGCGCGCCCGCGTCACGCACGAACCGCACCTCACCCTGCTCGGCCTGGCCGAAGCCCATCGCCGTCGCTTCGCATGAGCGACCAAGGTCCGCTGGCCAAGCTCCGCCGCTTCGTCCCGCTGCTGGCCGTCCTCATCGTGCTGCAGGCGGCGCTCTTCGTCGTCGCCTTGTTCGCCGGCCGCCTCCCGCCGCTCTGGCCGCTGGCGGCCGGCGACCTGGTGTTCTCCGGCGGCCTGCTCTACGTGCTCTGGCGGATGCTCGGCCGCCCCCGCGGCTAGGCCTTGATCAGCTTCAGCAGCTCCTTGCGGCGGGCGCGGATCTCCCGGCAGCCGGCCTTGGCGAGCCGGTCGGTCGAGAACGCCTCGACGGTCAGGCTGGCCACGGCGGTGCCGTAGACCATCGCCTGCTTCAGGGTCGTGAAATCGGTCGCTCCCGCCGCGGCGAGGTAACCCAGGAGGGCGCCGGCGAAGCTGTCGCCCGCGCCGGTGGGGTCACGCAGCTCGGTCACGGGGTAGGCGGGCAGGGCGAACATGCCCTCCTCGTGGAAGAGCACGGCGCCGTGCTCGCCTTTCTTGACGATCACGGTCCTGCAGCCGTGCTTGCGCAACGCGCGGCCGGCGACGATCGCGTTGGCCTCGCCGGTGAGCTTGGCGGATTCGGTGTCGTTGACGACGAGCAGGTCCGCGCGGCGCATGACCTCGCCGAGCTTCTCGCGCTGCGTCTCGATCCAGATGTCGATGGTGTCCGCCAGCACGAAGCGCGGCGCGGTGAGCTGGTTCAGGACGTCGAGCTGGAGGTCGGGCCGGATGTTGCCGAGCATGACGAACGGCGTCGCGACGTGGGCCTCCGAGAGGCGCGGCTTGAAGCGTTCGAAGACGTTGAGCTGGAGGTCCTCGGTGTCGCGGCGGTTGTAGTTCTCGTGGTAGCGTCCGCGCCAGAAGAAGGTCCGGCCCGCCGGGTCGGTGAGCAGGCCGTCGAGGTCGATGCCCCGCTTGGCGAGCTTCCTGCGGTCGCGGTCGCGGAAGTCGTGCCCGACGACGCCGACGATGCGCGGCGGGGCGAAATAGCTCGCGGCCAGGCACGCGTAGGCCGCGCTGCCGCCGAGGATCCTTTCGCCGGTGTCGTGCGGCGTGACGATGCTGTCGTAGGCGACGGAGCCGACGACGAGCACGGGATCGGCCTGGCGGCCCTTGGACTTGATGCGGGTGGGGGTGGTCATGCGAACAGGTCGGGGCGCTCGTCACGAAGACGATACAGCGCGAGGAGGGCGAGCGAATGCTGCGCCGGATTGGCGAGCGCCTCGGCCAGGGCGGCCTTGGGCGTCATGGCGAGGACCTGGATCTCCTCGTGTTCGTCGGGCGCGCGGCGGCCCGTGGGGCGCACGCCTGCGAGCAGCACGACATGGCAGCGGGTGGCCTGGATGGCGGGGTTCGGCGCGCACGTGCCGAGCAGGCGGGCCCGCCCGCCGGCGAAGCCGGCCTCTTCCTCGGTCTCGCGCGCGGCGGTCACGCGCGGATCTTCGCCTGCTTCCATGATGCCGCCGGGCGCTTCGGTGGAGAGGTCGCGCGTCCCGAAGCGATACTGGCGCACCATCACGAGCCGGCCGTCGTCGGTGACGGGCAGCGCGAGCACCCAGTCGCGGGAACGGAGCACGAAGAAATCACCCTCCCGACGATCGAGAGGGTGATGACAGCGTTCCTTGTGGACCCGGAAGACCTTGCAGTCGGCGTGGACCTCTTCGTGCCGGACGGTCCAGCGGGAGGGCGCCGACATGCGAGGCTTACTTGATCTTGAGCTTCTGGCCGATCTGCAGGCGGTTCGGATTCACGCCCGGGTTGAGGTCCTGGAGGGCCTTGAGGGAGATGCCGTTCTTCTTGGCGATCGAGCCGAGCGTGTCGCCCTTGGCGACGACGTATTCGCCAGGTCCGGCGGGAGAAGCGGCCTTGCCGGAAGCGGCGGCCTTCGGCGCGGTGACGACTTTCTGGAGGGCGATGATCTGATCGTTGAGGGCCTTTTCATTGGCCTCGGTCTGCTGCTTGGTGGCGGCGAGATCGCCGGCGAGAGCCTGGAGGTCGGCGGCGTTGGCCTTGCTGGCGAGGGCGGCGCCGAGTTCGGCGACGCTGGCCTTGGCGGCCGCGGCTTCGTCGTTCGCGAGCTGGGCGGCACCCTTGGCCTTGATGCCGAACACGAGGCCGGCGGCGCCGAGGATGAAGCCGAGAACACCCACGATCAGCGGGAGCTTGGATTCGGAAGAGGAGGAGGAGATGCTGTCGTTTTCCATGTGTGGAGGTGTTGGTCGGGTTGGAACAGTTGGAGATTAGCGGTTTGACAGGGACGGCAACACAAAATCAGACTGTTTCTTCGGGTACCGGGCAGTATCTCAATTGGTAGAGTCCCTGCTTTGGGAGCAGGGTGTTGCAGGTTCAAGTCCTGTCTGCCCGACCACCCGAACCGACTTGCACCCCCCTCCGGGGTCTCAGGCGTAGGCCAAGGTCTGTCCGTCCCGGACGACGGTCACATGGTTGGCCCCGTCGGCCCGCGCCGAAGGCTCGGTCCGCCCGACGACCCTGGCCTCCAGGCCGAGCTCGGTCGCGATCCGGAGGGCTTGATCGGCATCTTTGGGCTCCAAGAAGACCTCCAAGCGGTGCCCCATATTGTAGACTTGGTGCATTTCCTTGGGGTCCGTGCCGCTGACCCGGGCGATTTCGGCGAATACCGGCGGCACGGGGAAGAGGCTGTCCTTGATGAAATGCACCTTGGTCCCGAAGCGGCGGCACTTAGTCTGGCCCCCTCCGGAGCAATGGACCATGCCCCGGACGCGCTGGTTGCCCAGGGCCTCCAGGAGCCGGAGGGCATAAGGGGCATAAGTCCGGGTCGGGGAGAGCAAGGCTTGCCCGACCGTCAAGGCCGAGCCGGGGAGGGGGTCTCCCAGCCGGTGCGGCCCGCAATAGGCGAGCTCCGCCGGGGTCGCCTTGTCGTAGGTCTCCGGATACTTCTCGGCGTAATGACGGGAGAGGAGTTCGTGGCGCGCGCTGGTCAGGCCGTTCGAACCGATGCCGCTGTTCTCGGCGGTCTCGTAGGATGCGCGACCGAACGAGGCGACGCCGATGATCACGAGGCCGGGCACCACGCGCGCGGCGTCCACGACGGCGGAGCGGTCGAGGATCGCGGTCGCGGTGGAATCGACGGTAAGGGTCGGCGTGAGGTCGCCGACGTCGGCCGTCTCGCCGCCGCCGGAGACGATGCCGAACCCCTGCGCCCGCAGCATGGCGAGGACGTCCTCGGTGCCGTTGATGAGCTCGGCGAGGATGGCGCCCGGGATGGCCTTGGCGTTGCGGTTGATGGTCGAGGAGAGGATGACACCCTTGGTCACGCCGACGCAAAGGAGGTCGTCGATGTTCATGACGATGCTGTCCTGCGCGATGCCGCGGAAGACGGAAGCGTCGCCGGTCTCCTTCCACCAGAGATACGCGAGCAGGGCCTTGGTGCCCGAGCCGTCCGAATGCGTGACCACGCACTTGGCCGGGTCGCCGGTGAGGCCGTCGGCCACGATCTTGCAGAAGGCCTGCGGGAAGAGTCCGGGATCGAGGCGGTCGACGGCCGCATGCACCTCGCCCTTGGAGGCGGAGACTCCTCGGGCCGCATATCGGCCGGAATCCGCGGAGGGCTTGCTTTCGTGCGCCATGGCTCTTGCGTGCTTATCTCCGTCCCTGCTATTCGGTCAACGTCCTTCTCCCGCGTGCGCCCGCTTCTCCTCCGTTCACCTTGGTTCCGCCGCGTCTTCGCCGCGGTCATCGGCTTGTCGCTCGGGGTCCTCCTGGTCGCCGTCTGGTCTTGGTGGCAGATGCATACGGCGGGTGCGCTGGCGACCGAACTGCGCGAGGCGTTCGCCCGCCGCGACGCCGCGGCGATCGAGGAGCTGTTCTGCTGGGAAGGGGTCGATGCCGCGACGCGCTCCCGCCTGCGCCTCGTCATCCAGCAGGAACACGAGCTGCCCGTCGCGTCCGTCGTCGTCCGCCCGCTGTCGGCCTTCGAGCGTCAGTCCGGCCCCGGCCTGCGCCCGAACCTGCCGCCCGATGCCGTCATCGAGGTGACTTTCGCCACGGCCGATCGGCTTTCCGCCGCCTACCTCGCCGGCCGCGACGGACTTTTCCGTCATCGTCTGGTGGTCATGCTACCCGCCAACTGACGCGGATTCTTGACACCTGCGGGCGGACTTCCAGATAGTGGGAGTCCTATGGCCGATAAGAACGACAAGCGTCCCGAGAGCGTCCCGGGCAAATTCTACGTGGATTCCCAGTGCATCGACTGCGACCTCTGCCGCGAGACCGCGCCGAAGTTCTTCACGCGCCAGGACGACGGCGGCTATTCCTACGTCTTCGCCCAGCCGACCGACCAGGAAGGCGTCGACAAGTGCATGGAAGCCCTCGAGGGCTGCCCGGTCGACGCCATCGGCAAGGAC